>JAOUIM010000097.1 GCA_029884035.1 Aquincola sp.
TCGACGGATGGGGCGGACTTCCACGGGAACCTGGTAGTTGGCACCACCGACCCGGCGGGACTTGACCTCGACCATCGGCTTGACGTTGTTCAGCGCGGTGAGGAACACCTCCAACGGGTCCTTGCCGGCCTTCTTCTCGACCTGCTCGAGCGCGCCGTAGATGATCGCCTCGGCCACGGCCTTCTTGCCGGACTCCATCACGACGTTCATGAACTTCGACAGATCGACCGAGCCGAACTTCGGATCGGGGAGGATGTCCCGTTTCGGGACTTCGCGACGACGTGGCATGGGAAACTTTCCTTCTGAGGTTTCAGTTGACGCTGGGCTTTCGCTTCACGTCGCGAAGGGCCATCGGGACCCTTCACTTACTCGGCTGGATGCGCCTGGGGCGGGCCCTCAGCCTTCTCGGGGCCCGAAGGCGCTCAGGCCTTCTTGGGGCGCTTGGCGCCGTACTTCGAGCGCGATTGCTTGCGGTCCTTGACACCCTGCAGGTCGAGCGAGCCCCGGACGATGTGGTAGCGCACGCCCGGCAGGTCCTTCACGCGGCCGCCCCGCACGAGCACCACCGAATGCTCCTGCAGGTTGTGGCCTTCGCCACCGATGTAGGAGATGACCTCGAAACCGTTGGTCAGGCGCACCTTGGCCACCTTGCGCAGCGCCGAGTTCGGCTTCTTCGGGGTGGTGGTGTACACGCGCGTGCACACGCCGCGGCGCTGCGGCGAGTTCTGCATCGCCGGCGACTTGGATTTCGTGACTTCGGCCTCACGGCCGTGGCGCACGAGCTGGTTGATGGTGGGCATGATCGGTTGACTTGGTCCCGTTTTTTGAAGTCTGTCCAGGTTCTTCCGGAGAAGCCAAAGCGCTCGACACCCCTGTCACACGGACGGTATCGAGCGCAGCGCCATTCGCCGGAAAGCCCATGATTATATTGAGTGCACCCCCCAGCCGCAAGCTTGATGCCGCCAGTTGAACCACCGCGCCGAGTCCAACTCTTCGTGTGAGCAGTCGCTTACTGCACCGCCTTTGGTGGTGCTCGACACGAACGCAGCCCTCGACTGGCTGCTGTTCGCCGACCCGGCCATGATCGAACTCTCGGCGGCCATCGTCGGCGCACAGGTGCGATGGATCGCCACGGCGGTCATGCGCCGAGAGTTCACCCATGTGCTGGAGCGAGGGCTGGCCGCAGGCCGGGGCGTCGCGCCCACGCTGCTACTGGCCGCCTGGTGGGCCCACTGCGCCGAGGTGCCCGCGCCCCAGGCCAACGCCAAGGGCCTGCGTTGCACCGATGCAAGCGACCAGATGTTCGTCGATCTGGCGTTGGCCAATGGTGCAAGGTGGCTCGTGAGCCGCGACCGCGCGGTTCTCAAGTTGAGGCGGCGCGCCGCGCAGCTGGGGTTGGACATCACGCCACCCGACGACTGGCTGCGCTGAACGAAAAAGGGCGGTCCGTGGACCGCCCTGGGTTCAAGCGCGAACCGAGAACCTACTCGGTCGCCGCTTCACTGCCGGACGACGATGCCGTCTCCGCGTCCACAGCGGCGAGCTGCGCCGCGGCCAGCTCCTCGGCCTCCTGAAGCGCGATCGCGCGGCGCTCGCTCTCGTCCATCTCCTCCTTGACCTTGCGGGCCTGATGGAAGGCCATGCCGGTCCCGGCGGGAATGAGGCGGCCAACGATGACGTTTTCCTTCAGGCCCCTCAACTCGTCGCGCTTGCCCATGATGGCAGCCTCGGTGAGCACGCGGGTGGTCTCCTGGAACGAGGCGGCCGAGATGAAGCTGTCAGTGGACAGCGACGCCTTGGTGATGCCCAGTAGCAGGTCGTTGTAGGTGGCGGGCGTCTTGCCTTCGGCACGCAGCTTGTCGTTGGTGTCGAAGAGCTCCGACCGCTCGACCTGCTCGCCGCCGATGTAGTTGCTGTCGCCCGGGTTGGCGATCTGCACACGGCGCAGCATCTGGCGCACGATCACCTCGATGTGCTTGTCGTTGATCTTCACGCCTTGCAGGCGATAGACGTCCTGCACTTCGTCGACGATGTAGCGTGCCAGCTCTTCGATGCCGAGCAGTCGCAGGATGTCCTGCGGGTCCGCGGCGCCGTCGACGATCAGCTCCCCCTTGTTCACAACCTGACCTTCGTGCACGAGGATGCTCTTCTCCTTGGGCACCAGCTGTTCGTGGACATGCCCGTCCGGGTCGGTGATCTGCAGGCGCACCTTGCCCTTGGTCTCCTTGCCGAACGACACCGTGCCGGTGATCTCGGCCAGCGTACCGGCGTCCTTCGGCGAGCGGGCTTCGAACAGCTCCGCCACCCGCGGCAGACCGCCGGTGATGTCGCGCGTCTTCTGGCCTTCGACCGGGATCCGTGCCAGCACTTCGCCGGTGGACAGGTCCTGGCCGTCGCGTACCTGGATCAGCGAGCCGACCGGGAAGCCGATCGTCACCGAGTGGTCGGTGCCGGGGATCTTGACCTCGTGGCCGGTGGCGTCCATCAGCTTGACCTGAGGCCGCACGACCTTGGTCGCGCCGCGGCGCTTGGGGTCGATGACCACCAGCGTCGACAGGCCGGTGACCTCGTCGACCTGCTTGGCTACCGTCACACCCTCCTCGACGTTCTCGAACTTCGCGCGGCCAGCGAACTCGGTGATGATCGGTCGCGTCAACGGATCCCAGGTGGCCAGCACGGTGCCGGCCTTGATCTGCTGGTCGGGCTTGACGCCCAGCGTCGCGCCGTAAGGCACCTTGTGGCGCTCGCGCTCGCGGCCGTGCGGATCGAACACGACGATCTCACCCGAGCGCGAGATCACCACCAGTTCGCCCTTGCCGTTGCTGACGTATCGCATCGTCGGGTTGAAGCCGATGTGGCCGTCCGACTTGGCTTCCACGCTGTTGGCCACCGCCGCACGCGATGCCGCACCACCGATGTGGAAGGTGCGCATCGTCAGCTGCGTGCCCGGCTCGCCGATCGACTGCGCAGCGATGACGCCCACCGCCTCGCCGGTGTTGACCAGGCCACCGCGACCCAGGTCACGTCCATAGCACTTGGCGCAGATGCCGTAGCGCGTGTCGCAGGTCAGCGGCGTGCGGACCTTGACTTCGTCGACGCCAGCCGCCTCGATCGCATCGAGCGCTTCCTCGTCGAGCATCTGCCCGGCACCGATCAGCACTTGCTGCGTTTCGGGATGCATGACCTCGACCGCGGACACGCGGCCCAGGATCCGGTCGCGCAGCGACTCGATCACCTCGCCGCCCTCGACCAGCGCCCGCGTCGCGAAGCCGTGCTCGGTACCGCAGTCCTCCTCGGTCACGACCAGGTCCTGCGTCACGTCGACCAGACGGCGCGTCAGGTAGCCCGAGTTGGCCGTCTTCAGCGCGGTGTCCGCGAGGCCCTTTCGGGCGCCGTGGGTCGAGATGAAGTACTGCAGCACGTTCAGGCCTTCGCGGAAGTTGGCCGTGATCGGGGTCTCGATGATCGAGCCGTCCGGCTTGGCCATCAGGCCACGCATGCCGGCGAGCTGCCTGATCTGTGCCGCAGAACCGCGCGCACCCGAGTCCGCCATCATGTAGATCGAGTTGAACGACTCCTGATCGACTTGCTTGCCATGGCGGTCGGTGACCTTCTGCTTGGACAGCTGGGTCATCATCACGCGACCGACCTCGTCACCGGTCTTGCCCCAGATGTCGACCACCTTGTTGTAGCGCTCGCCGGCGGTCACCAGGCCCGAGACGTACTGCTGCTCGATCTCCTTGACCTCCTTTTCCGCGCGCTCGATCAGACCATGCTTTTCCTTCGGCACGAGCATGTCGTCGATCGCGATCGAAATGCCGGCACGAGTGGCCAGGCGGAAGCCCGACTGCAGCAGCTTGTCGGCGAACACCACCGTCTCCTTCAAGCCGCACTTGCGGAACGAGACGTTGATCAGCTTGCTGATCTCCTTCTTCTTGAGCGCCTTGTTGATGTTGGAGAACGGTAGCCCCTTCGGCAGGATCTCCGACAGCAGCGCACGGCCGACCGTCGTGTCCACCAGCTTGGTGCCTGCCACCCATTCCCCGTCAGCGCCCTTGCTGTACTCGGTGAGCCTGACCGCGATCTTCGCGGTGACTTCGACCTGCGCGTTGTCCAGCGCGCGCTGGACTTCGGCCAGGTCGGAGAAGATCATCCCCTCGCCCTTGCCGTTGATGCGCTCGCGCGTGGCGTAGTACAGGCCCAGCACGACGTCCTGCGACGGGACGATCGAGGGCTCTCCCGAGGCGGGGAACAGCACGTTGTTGGAGGCCAGCATCAGCGCGCGCGCTTCCATCTGCGCCTCGATCGACAACGGCACGTGCACGGCCATCTGGTCGCCGTCAAAGTCGGCGTTGAACGCCGCACAGACCAGCGGATGCAGCTGGATCGCCTTGCCTTCGATCAGCACCGGCTCGAACGCCTGGATGCCCAGGCGGTGCAGTGTCGGCGCTCGGTTCAGCAGGACCGGGTGTTCCTTGATCACCTCTTCGAGGATGTCCCAGACCACCGGGGTGCCGGATTCGACTTCCTTCTTCGCCGCCTTGATGGTCGTGGCGATACCCATCGCCTCGAGGCGCGAGAAGATGAAGGGCTTGAACAGCTCGAGCGCCATCAGCTTGGGCAGGCCGCACTGATGGAGCTTGAGCGTCGGGCCGACCACGATGACCGAGCGGCCTGAATAGTCGACGCGCTTGCCCAGCAGGTTCTGGCGGAAGCGTCCGCTCTTGCCCTTGATCATGTCGGCGAGCGACTTCAGCGCGCGCTTGTTCGCACCGGTCATCGCCTTGCCGCGGCGGCCGTTGTCCAGCAGCGAGTCCACCGCCTCCTGCAGCATGCGCTTCTCGTTGCGCACGATGATCTCGGGCGCCTTCAGCTCGAGCAGCCGCGCGAGGCGGTTGTTGCGGTTGATGACGCGGCGGTACAGGTCGTTCAGGTCGGACGTTGCGAAGCGGCCGCCATCGAGCGGCACCAGCGGACGCAGGTCCGGCGGCAGCACCGGCAGCACGTCCATCACCATCCACTGCGGCTTGATGCCCGACTTCTTGAAGGCCTCCATGACCTTCAGGCGCTTGCTGTTCTTCTTGATCTTCAGCTCACTGCCGGTCATGTCGTTGCGCAGCTTGTCGATCTCGACGTCGAGGTCGATTTCTTCGAGCAGCTTCTTGACGCCCTCGGCACCCATCAGCGCGACGAACTCGTCGCCGTACTCGGTGCGCTTGGCGTCGTAGTCGTCCTCGCTCATGATGCTGAACTTCTTCAGCGGCGTCATGCCCGGATCGACGACGACATAGGCTTCGAAGTACAGCACGCGCTCGATGTCGCGCAGCGTCATGTCGAGCACCAAGCCCAGACGGCTCGGCAGGCTCTTGAGGAACCAGATGTGTGCGCAAGGTGCGGCCAGGTCGATATGGCCCATCCGCTCGCGCCGCACCTTGGTCTGCGTGACCTCGACGCCGCACTTCTCGCAGATCACGCCGCGGTGCTTGAGGCGCTTGTACTTGCCGCACAGGCACTCGTAGTCCTTGATCGGGCCGAAGATCTTGGCGCAGAACAGGCCGTCGCGCTCGGGCTTGAACGTCCGGTAGTTGATGGTCTCGGGCTTCTTCACCTCGCCGAACGACCAGGACCGGATCTTCTCCGGGCTCGCAAGGCCGATCTTGATGGCATCGAAATGCTCATCCGGGGTGAACTGCTTGAAAAGGTCGAGGAGTCCCTTCATGGTGTTTCCTTTGTCTTTCCTTAGTTGCGCTCGAGCTCGATGTCGATGCCGAGCGAGCGGATTTCCTTGACCAGCACGTTGAACGACTCGGGCATGCCCGCATCGATCGCGTGCTCACCCTTGACGATGTTCTCGTACACCTTGGTGCGGCCGTTGACGTCATCGGACTTCACGGTCAGCATTTCCTGCAGCACATAGCTCGCACCGTAGGCTTCGAGCGCCCAGACTTCCATTTCACCGAAGCGCTGGCCACCGAACTGCGCCTTGCCGCCCAGCGGCTGCTGCGTGACGAGGCTGTAGGGTCCGGTGGAACGCGCGTGCATCTTGTCGTCCACGAGGTGGTGGAGCTTGAGCACATGCATGTAGCCCACGGTGACGGCGCGCTCGAAGGCCTCGCCGCTGCGCCCGTCGTGCAGCACGCACTGCGTGCGCGTCGCCGTCAGCCCCTTGGCCGATGCGACCTCGTCGGGATAGGCGAGCTTGAGCATCGCCCGAATCTCCTCTTCGGACGCACCATCGAAAACCGGCGTGGCAAAGGGCACGCCCTTGGCCAGGTTGCCAGCCATCTCGACCACGTCGTCGTCGGACAGGCGCTCGAGCGGCTCCGTCTTGCCGCCGGACTCGTTGTACAAGTTCTCGAAGAACTTGCGCAGCTCAGCCGCCTTGGCCTCCTGCTGGAGCATATCGCCAATGCGCTGGCCGATGCCCTTGGCTGCCCAGCCCAAGTGGACTTCGAGCACCTGTCCGACGTTCATGCGCGAGGGCACACCCAGCGGATTGAGCACGATGTCCACCGGCGTGCCGTCGGCCATATAGGGCATGTCTTCGACCGGCACGATCTTGGAGACCACGCCCTTGTTGCCGTGACGGCCGGCCATCTTGTCGCCAGGCTGCAGGCGGCGCTTGACGGCCAGGTAGACCTTGACCATCTTCAGCACGCCGGCAGGCAACTCGTCGCCCTGCGTGAGCTTCTTGCGTTTCTCCTCGAAGGCGAGGTCGAAGCTGTGGCGCTTCTGCTCGAGCGAGTTCTTGATGCTCTCGAGCTGGTTGGCCAGGTCCTCGTCAGCCGGCCGGATGTCGAACCAGTGGTACTTCTCGACGCTCGCCAGGTAGTCCTTGGTGATCGTCGTGCCCTTGGCGATCTTCTGCGGCCCGCCGTTGGCGGCCTTGCCGGTGAGCAGCTTGGCGATGCGGTCGAAGGCGTCGGCCTCGACGATGCGCAGCTGGTCGTTCAGGTCAAGCCGGAAGCGCTTGAGCTCGTCGTCGATGATCTGCTGGGCGCGCTTGTCGCGCACGATGCCCTCGCGGGTGAACACCTGCACGTCGATCACCGTGCCCATCGTGCCCTGCTCGACACGCAGCGAGGTGTCCTTCACGTCGGAGGCCTTCTCGCCGAAGATCGCACGCAGCAGCTTTTCTTCCGGCGTCAGCGTGGTCTCGCCCTTGGGCGTGACCTTGCCCACCAGCACGTCGCCCGGCTGCACCTCGGCACCGATGTAGACGATGCCGCTCTCGTCCAGCCGCGCGAGCTGTTGCTCGGACAGGTTCGGGATGTCGCGCGTGATTTCCTCGGCACCGAGCTTGGTGTCGCGCGCCATCACGACGAGCTCCTCGATGTGGATCGAGGTGTAGCGGTCTTCGGCCACCACGCGCTCGCTGATGAGGATCGAGTCCTCGAAGTTGTAGCCGTTCCACGGCATGAACGCGACCAGCATGTTCTGGCCGAGCGCGAGCTCGCCCAGGTCGGTCGAAGCGCCGTCCGCGATCACGTCCCGGGCGCCCACCTTGTCACCACGCTTGACGATCGGGCGCTGGTGGATGTTGGTGTTCTGGTTGCTGCGCTGGTACTTGATCAGGTTGTAGATGTCCACGCCGACTTCGCCGGCCACCGTCTCGTTGTCGTTGACTCGGATCACGATGCGGTTGGTGTCGACGTAGTCGACCACGCCACCGCGTCGTGCCGTGACGACCGTGCCCGAGTCGATCGCAGCCACGCGCTCGACGCCGGTGCCGACGAAGGCCTTCTCGGGACGCAGGGTCGGGACCGCCTGGCGTTGCATGTTGGCGCCCATCAGCGCGCGGTTGGCGTCGTCGTGCTCGAGGAAGGGCACGAGCGAAGCCGCGACCGACACGATCTGCGCCGGCGCCACGTCCATGTACTGCACGCGCTCGGGGCTGAGCAGCACCGATTCGCCCTTCTCGCGGGCCGACACGAGCTCGTCGACCAGCCGGCCATCCTTGTCCAGGCTCGCATTGGCCTGGGCAATGACGTACTTGCCTTCCTGGATCGCCGACAGGTAGTCGATCTGGTTGGTGACCTTGCCGTCGACCACGCGCCGGTACGGCGTCTCGAGGAAGCCGTACTCGTTGAGCTGCGCATACAGCGCCAGCGAATTGATCAGGCCGATGTTCGGACCTTCCGGCGTCTCGATCGGGCAGACGCGACCGTAGTGCGTCGGATGCACATCGCGCACCTCGAAGCCGGCGCGCTCGCGCGTCAGACCGCCTGGGCCCAGGGCCGAGACGCGACGCTTGTGCGTGATCTCGGACAGCGGGTTGGTCTGGTCCATGAACTGTGACAGCTGCGACGCGCCGAAGAACTCCTTCAGGGCTGCGGAGATCGGCTTGGAGTTGATCAGGTCGTGCGGCATCAGCGCTTCGGTCTCGGCCTGACCGAGGCGCTCCTTGACGGCCTTCTCGATCCTCGCGAGACCCGAGCGGTACTGGTTCTCCGCCAGCTCGCCCACGCAGCGCACGCGGCGGTTGCCCAGGTGGTCGATGTCGTCGACCTCGCCGCGGCCGTTGCGCAGTTCGACCAGAATCTTGACGACGTCGAGGATGTCCTCGTTGGAGAGCGTCATCGCGCCCTCGGCCGAATCGCGGCCGACGCGGGCGTTGAACTTCATGCGCCCCACGCGCGACAGGTCGTAGGTGTCCGGGTTGTAGAACAGGCGGCCGAACAGGGCCTGGACCGCGTCCTCGGTCGGCGGTTCGCCAGGGCGCATCATGCGGTAGATGGCCACGCGCGCCGCCAGTTCGTCGGCCGTCTCATCCGACGCGAGCGTCTGGCTGATGTAGCCGCCCTCGTCGAGCTCGTTGGTGTAGATGCACGAGAGCTCCTTGATGCCCGCGGCGCGCAGCTTCTTGAGCAGCGGCTCGGTGAGCTCGTCGTTGGCCTTGGCCACGATCTCGCCGGTCTCGGCATCGACCATGTTCGTGGCCACGATGCGCCCGATCAGGAAGTCCTCCGGCACGGTGATGAAGGTCGTGCCGGTCTGCTCGAGCTGGCGCACGTGCTTGGCGGTGATGCGCTTGTCCTTCTCGACCACGACGCTGCCGCTCTTGTCGGTGATGTCGAATCGCGCGACCTCGCCCTTGAGGCGCTCGGGCACGAACTCCATCTGCGCGCCCGCGTCCATCAGGCGGAACTGGTCGCTGACGAAGAAGTGCGCCAGGATCTGCTCGGGCTTCAGGCCGATGGCCTTGAGCAGGATCGTCACCGGCATCTTGCGGCGGCGGTCGACGCGGAAGTACAGGATGTCCTTCGGGTCGAACTCGAAGTCCAGCCACGAGCCGCGGTACGGGATGATGCGTGCGGAGAACAGCAGCTTGCCCGAGCTGTGCGTCTTGCCCTTGTCGTGCTCGAAGAACACGCCCGGCGAGCGGTGCAGCTGGCTCACGATCACGCGCTCGGTGCCGTTGACGATGAACGAACCGTAGTCCGTCATGAGCGGCACTTCGCCCATGTAGACCTCCTGCTCCTTGATCTCCTTGACCGTCTTGGCCTGCACCGCCTCGCGGTCGTAGATGATCATCTGCAGCTTGGCGCGCACGGCCGCCGAGTACGTCAGGCCGCGCTGCTGGCACTCCCGCGTGTCGAACGCGGGCTTGGCCATGTTGTATTCGATGAACTTCATCTCCACGTACCCGTTGTGCGACACGATCGGGAAGGCGGAGAGGAAGGCCGCTTGCAGCCCCTCGGGCTTGCGTTTCGCCGGCGGCACGTCCTTCTGCAGGAAGGCGACGTAACTGTCCTGCTGCATCGTCAGCAGGTAGGGGACGTCGAGAACGCTGTCGCGCGTGCCGAAACTCTTGCGGATGCGTTTGCGCTCGGTGTAGCTGTAGGTCGAGGAGGATGCTTGCGCCATTGACGGACACTCCGTGGTCGAGGTCGCCGCCCTGCCCAAGGACTGCGACCTGCCGCGACTGGACTCGGGCGATGAACCCGTTGGCTCGGTGGCTGGCCCCTACCAGCCGCTGGCGGACAACCGAGGCCTTGCACCTCAGTCCGACCAAGCCTGCTTCCTGCAGTCGGATCAGGAAACACTTGCAAGCACCGCACGCGATGCTTGCAGGTGCCCCAGGCAGCCTGGGGTCCCGCGCGCGTCGCGCTTACTTCACTTCGGCCTTGGCGCCAGCGTCCACCAGCTTCTTCAGCGCGGCCTCGGCGTCGGCCTTGGGAATGGCTTCCTTGACGGGCTTGGGCGCGCCGTCGACCAGGTCCTTGGCTTCCTTCAGACCCAGGCCGGTGAGTTCTCGCACCGCCTTGATCACGCCGACCTTGTTCGCGCCGGCCTCGAGCAGCACCACGGTGAACTCGGTCTTCTCTTCCACCGCGGCGGCGGCACCGCCGCCAGCGCCACCGGCGGCCGGTGCAGCCATCGAAGCGGCGGACACGCCGAACTTCTCTTCGATCGCCTTGACCAGGTCATTGAGTTCCATCACCGACATGCCGTCCAGGGCGGTCAGGAATGCGTCTTTGTCGAATGCCATTTGGG
>JAOUIM010000490.1 GCA_029884035.1 Aquincola sp.
TCGATCACGTTCCAGAACTACTTCCGCATGTACGGCAAGCTCGCCGGAATGACCGGCACGGCCGACACCGAGGCCTACGAATTCCAGGAGATCTACGGCCTCGAGACGGTGGTCATTCCGCCGAACAAGCCGACGATCCGCAAGGACGAGCTCGACCTCGTCTACAAGACGGCCAAGGAGAAGTACGACGCGGTTATCAAGGACATCCGCGACTGCCACGAACGCGGCCAGCCGGTGCTCGTCGGCACGACGTCGATCGAGAACTCCGAACTCATCTCCGGCCTGCTCGAGCAGGTCAAGCTGCCGCACCAGGTGCTCAACGCCAAGCAGCACGCCAAGGAGGCCGAGATCGTGGCCCAGGCCGGGCGCCCGGGCGTCGTCACGATCGCCACCAACATGGCCGGCCGCGGCACCGACATCGTGCTCGGTGGCAACGTCGAGAAGCAGGTCCAGTTCCTCGAGGCCGACGAGTCGATTCCGGCCGAGGAAAAGGCACGGCGCATCCAGCAGCTCAAGGACGAGTGGCAGGGCCTGCACGACAAGGTCAAGGCCGAAGGCGGCCTGCGCATCATCGCGACCGAGCGCCACGAGAGCCGGCGCATCGACAACCAGCTGCGCGGCCGCTCGGGCCGCCAGGGCGACCCGGGCGCGAGCCGGTTCTACCTGAGCCTCGAGGACCCGCTGATGCGCATCTTCGCGGGCGACCGCGTGCGCGCGATCATGGACCGCCTGAAGATGCCCGAGGGCGAAGCCATCGAGGCCGGCATCGTGACGCGCAGCATCGAAGGCGCGCAGCGCAAGGTCGAGGCCCGCAACTTCGACATGCGCAAGCAATTGCTCGAGTACGACGACGTCGCGAACGACCAGCGCAAGGTCATCTACCAGCAGCGCAACGACATCCTCGAGGCTGCGACGCTCGACGAGATCACGACCAATCTGCGCCGCAGCTCGATGACCGAGGTGGTTCGCACCTTCGTGCCGGCCGAGAGCCTCGAGGAACAGTGGGACCTCGACGGCCTCGAGAAGACCCTGCGCGACGAGTGGCAGCTCGACGTGCCCCTCAAGGCTGAAGTCGAGAAGAGCGATTCGATCACCGACGACGACATCATCGAGAAGGTGGTCGGCGCCGCCGACCGCGTGTTCGCCGACAAGCTGGCGATCGTCGGCAGCGAGCAGTTCACCCCGTTCATGCGCCTGGTGCTGTTGCAGTCGATCGACACCCACTGGCGCGAACACCTGGCGTCGCTGGACTACCTGCGCCAGGGCATCCACCTGCGCGGCTACGCGCAGAAGAACCCGAAGCAAGAGTACAAGCGCGAGGCCTTCGAGCTGTTCTCGCAGTTGCTCGACGTCGTGAAGATGGAAGTCACGCGCGTGCTGCTGACGGTGCGCATCCAGTCCGAGGAGCAGGTCAGCCAGGCGGCCGAGGCGTTGGAGGAGAAGGCCTCGAACGTCAGCAACGTGACCTACGTGCACCCCAACGAGGACGGCAGCGTGTCCGAGGAGCCCGATCCGACGACGATCGCCCAGGCCGTGCCCCGTGTCGGGCGCAACGATCCCTGCCCATGCGGCAGCGGCAAGAAATACAAGCACTGCCACGGTCGGCTGGCCTGAAGCTGGCGCCAGCAATCTGCCAAGGCAGGCGTCCGCAGCTCCTGTCGAATCCAACCAAGCCAGCTTCAGGCGTTCGCGCTGAGTCTGTCGAAGCGTCTTCCAGGGCGGTGGCCACCGTCAGCGATCGGCACCGCCAGGAGCCGGCATTTGGGCGCGACCCTCGGGGCATTGGATCAGGCTGCCGCGGCGGCTGGCATGGAAGGTCAATATCTTCCCGTCGGGTGCGCGGAGCTGGATTCGATAGCCCCGTACCAGCGCCTGCGTGTAGAGCATTCCCGGTTGAGGGCACCCTATCGATCCATCGGCCCAGGTCACCGCTTCTGCGGTGACGAGCTGGAAGACCAAGGGCGGGTGACCCGTCGCGGTTGAGGCTATGCGTCGCGCAAGCAATACCGTGTCTTCCAGGGTCTGTGGGGCGGGCGGAGTCGGCGGCGCGGGCAAATTGGACATGGCGGGGCCTTGTGCAGAGCAAGCCCAGGTCGCGAGGGCTGCGGCGACTGCCAGCCCTGCCGCCCTGCCCGGGTGCGAGGACTTCGACATGGAGTCGATCATGCCGTACGTGCACCAACTGAATAAGGGGGCCACAGCACGAAGCGAGAGCCTGTCGGGTTTCTCCCTTGTCATCACGGCGCGGCGACCGAGTCCAATCGTAGTTCGCCGATGCCCCCGGGGCATCCGCACTGATTGAACTCCCACCATGCCAGGGCGCTTGGCGCCTGAACGAAAGGTGACCTTATGACAGCATTCTCGAGATCGTTGCGCTGGGGCTTGATCGCGGCCTGCGCCGGCACTGCGGCGGCCCTGTCACTACCGGTGTCGGCACAGGATGGCATGAAATCCTCGACGGCACGCAGAGTCGCGCCCAATTCGGCCTACATCGTGCAGATGGCCGAAATGCCGGTGTCCGCCTACGCCGGCGACATCAAAGGCTACCAGGCCACCAAGCCCAACAAGGGCCAGAAGATCGATCCCAGCCATCCGGCGGTGGTCAGCTACATGAGCTACCTCACGTCGCGGCACGACACCGCGCTGGCGCGCGTGGGCGCGTCGAAGAAGCTGATG
>JAOUIM010000098.1 GCA_029884035.1 Aquincola sp.
TCAGCCTGCACTTCGTGCCCACGGCGATCCTGTCGCGCCAGGTCGCCGTGATCCGCAAGTCGGCGTTGATCATCAACTTGCCAGGTCAGCCGAAGTCGATCGCCGAAACGCTGTCGGGGCTGCCCGACGTGCCGGGCATCTTCGCCGCCGTGCCCTACTGCATCGACCTGATCGGCGGGCCCTACATCGAGACTGACGAGTCGGTCTGCAAGGCGTTCCGCCCCAAGTCGGCGATCCGGGTTCGTTGAATGCGGGGCAGGTCGAAGGCGAGACCCCGGCGCGCAACGCAGGGAACAACCGTCAGACGACCACCGGCTCCGGCTCCAGCCGAATCCCGAAGCGCCCGTAGACCGACTCCTGGATCGCCCGCGCGAGCGTGATCACCTCGGCCCCGCTGGCGCCGCCACGATTGACGAGCACCAGCGCCTGCTTCTCGTAGACGCCGGCGCGGCCGATCGACTTGCCCTTCCAGCCACAGGCGTCGATCAGCCAGCCGGCCGCGAGCTTGACCGAGCCGTCGGGAAGGGGGTAGTGCACGATCTCGGGGTCGCGACCGATGATGTCGCGGCACTGCTCCGCGCTCACCACCGGATTCTTGAAGAAGCTGCCGACGTTGCCCACCGTCGCGGGATCGGGCAGCTTGGCGCTGCGGATCGCGCACACCCATTCGAAGATCGTCTTCGGGTCCGGATCGGTCACGCCGGTCTCGTGCACCTTGCGCGTCAGCTCGAGGTAGCCGAGCACCGCACGCCACGGCCTGGGCAGACGCAAGCGCACGCGCGTGATGACGCTCTTGCCGGCGAGGCTGTGCTTGAAGACGCTGTCCCGGTAGCCGAAGTGGCAGGCATCGAGGCCCAGCGTCACGGTGCGGCCGGTGACGAGGTCGACCGCATCGAGCGACTCGAACCGCTCCTTGAGTTCGACACCGTAGGCGCCGATGTTCTGCACCGGCGCAGCGCCGACGGATCCCGGGATGAGGGCGAGGTTCTCGAGCCCCGGCCAGCCCTGGGCCAGCGTCCAGGCCACCATGTCGTGCCAGTTCTCGCCCGCGCCGACCTCGACGATCCAGGCGTCGGGAAGTTCCTGCACGAGGCGGCGCCCTCCCACCTCGATCTTGAGCACCACGGCCTGCGGATCACGCGTGAACACGACGTTGCTGCCACCACCGAGCACGAACTTGGGCGCCCGGCCCAGCTCCGGGTGGTCGATGACGCGCCGCAGTGTGGCGTCGCTGTCGATGCGTACCAGGGTCTGGGCCTGTGCGGGCAGCCCGAACGCGTTGAGCGTGCGCAGGTTCACGCCCTGCTCGATGGGCAATGCGGGTGCGGCCGTGCCATGCATGGGACAATTCTCGCCGAAGCACGTGCCCCCACGGATGAGAATCGCATCGTGCAGGCCGCCTTCGTTCGCAGCCCAACTGACATGGCCCAACGCACCCACTGACATGCCCAGCTTCGACATCGTGCTCGAGCCGAACTTCGTGGAACTGCGCAATGCGGTCGACCAGTGCGGCAAGGAAATCGGCACTCGCTTCGATTTCAAGGGCTCGAGCGCCAAGGTCGAGTTGAGCGAGAAGGACAAGGCACGCGAGCTCGCGCTGTACGCCGACAGCGAGTTCCAACTCGCGCAGGTCAAGGACATCGTGCTGGCCAAGCTGGCCAAGCGCGGCGTCGACCCGCGCTTCCTCGACGACAGCGCCAAGCCGGAGAAGGTCGGCGGCGACAAGCTGCGCCAGCACGTCGCGGTCAAGGTGGGCATCGATGCCGACCTCGGCAAGCGCCTGCAGACGCTCATCAAGCAGAGCAAGATCAAGGTGCAGGCGTCGATCCAGGGCGACATGGTGCGCGTGGCAGGCGTCAAGCGCGACGACCTGCAGGCGGCGATTGCCCTGATCCGGCGCGAGGTCACCGACGTGCCGCTGAAGTTCGACAACCCGCGGGACTGACGATGAACCGTTTTGTGCGTGCTGGCCTGGGCGCAACCTCGATCGTGTGTGGATTCGCCGCGACGGCGCAGAGCGTCACGATGAATGGCAGCCTCGGCACCCAGAAGGCGCTGCTGGTGATCGACGGCCAGCCGTACGCCGTGACCGTCGGAAGCACCGTCAAGGGCGTACGGCTGCTCTCGCTGTCGGGCAATCAGGTCGAGGTCGAAGTCGGCGGGGCGCGCCGCACCGTCCTGCTCAGTGCCGGTCCGGTGCGGATGGCAGGTGGTGGCGGCAGCGGCGGCGGCGGCAAGGAGATCGTGCTGACCGCAGGCAGCGACGGCCACTTCCAGACCCTGGGACAGATCAACGGCAAGTCGGTCACTTTCCTCGTCGACACCGGCGCATCGATGGTCGGCATCAGCCAGGCCGAGGCCGATCGGCTGGGGATCGACTACAAGAGCAGCCAGCGGCGCGGCTTTGCCGAGACGGCCAACGGGCGTGTACCGGCCTACGCCGTGACGCTGAACTCGGTGCGTGTCGGTGACGTCGAAGTCGCCAATGTCGACGCGATGATCGTTCCCGCGTCGATGCCGCACATCCTTCTGGGCAACAGCTTTCTGATGCGCTTCCAGATGAAGCGCGAGAACGACACGATGCGTCTGGAAAAGCGGCCGAACTGACGGCCCCCAGCTCGCTGCGCTCGCGTCCCCCTAGGGGAGCTCGGTCCGCTCAAGAGCGGCCCAGCGCGGCCCGAGTCGACCGCCCCAGCTTGTTTTCGCGACCGTGGTATGAGTTAGTGTCGGGCGCGCGTCAGGCGGGTTCGAGAAGGCCCCGCTTCTCGAGCATCGGTTCGATGGCGGCCGCCCGACCACGAAATGCGATATAGGTGGCCGCCGGGTCGACACTGTCGCCGGCGGCATAGATGTGGCGACGCAGCCGCTCGGCAGTCTTCGCATCGAACGGGTCGCCAGCCTCGACGAATGCATCGAACGCGTCGGCGTCGAGCACCTCGGCCCACAGGTACACGTAGTACCCAGCAGCGTAGCCCGCGCCGTAGAACAGATGCTGGAAGTGCGTGAAGCGATGGTTGACGCCGACACCCGGCGGCAGGCCGCGCTCGCGCAGCACCTGCGACTCGAAAGCTACCGGATCCGCGGGCACCTGCTCCCGCGGCAGTGCATGCACCGCCATGTCCGTCAGCGCGCTGGCGGTGTAGCGCACGGTCTCGAAGGCCTGGCCGAAGCGCCGCGCGCGCTTGAGCCGCTCGATCAGCGCATCGGGGATCGGCGCATCGGTATCGACGTGGCGCGCGTGGCGGCGCAGCACGTCCGGCTCGCTCATCCAGTGCTCGAACAGCTGAGACGGCAGCTCGACGAAATCGCGCAGCACGTTGGTGCCCGACAGGCGCTCGTAGCCCACGTCCGACAGCAGGCCGTGCAGCCCATGGCCGAACTCGTGGAACAGCGTGCGCACGTCGTCGAACGACAGCAGCGTCGGTTGCCCCGGCGCGGCCTTCGCGAAGTTGTTGTTGTTGGCGACGATCGGCATGACCACGCCGCCGTTCTTCGTCTGCTGCCGATACGGGCTCATCCAGGCACCACTGCGCTTGCTCGGCCGCGCGAAGTTGTCGTGGAGGAACACGCCGACGGCGCTGCCGTCGCGCCTGGTCACCTCGTAGGCCTTCACGTCGTGGTGGTACACGGGCCAGTCGGCGCGGTGCACGAAGCGCAGGCCGAACAGCCGCTCGGCGCAATCGAAGGCCGCGGCCACCATGCGATCGAGCGAGAAATAGGGTTTGACCTCGGCGTCGTCGATCGCGAACTGGCGCTGGCGCGCGCGTTCGGCCCAGAAGCGCCAGTCCCAAGGTTCGATCTCGTGAGCGACGCCGGCCTCCCGCATCTCGGCCAATAGCGCCGCACGCTCGCGCTCGAGCGCCGGCACCGCGCGCGCCCATACGTCGTCGAGCAGCCGCATCACGGACTGCCTCGTGCGGGCCATCGTGTTGTCGAGCGCGAAGTCGGCATAGTTTTCGAAGCCGAGCAGCCGCGCCTGCTCGGCGCGCAATTCGAGGATCTCGCGGATCACTGGGCGGTTGTCGGTGTCGCCATCGTGTTCACCGCGGCTGGTCCACGCGCGCCAGGCGGCCTCGCGCAGGTCGCGGCGCTCGCTGAAGGTCAGGAACGGCACCACCAGCGATCGCGACAAGGTGATCACCGCGCCGCCCTCGAGCCCCCGCTCGGTCGCCGCCTGTCGCGCGGCGTCGCGCACGAAGTCGGGCAGCCCCGCCATATCGGCCTCGTGTCCGAGCACGAGACGAAACGCCGCCTCGTCCGCCAGCACGTTCTGGCCGAAGCGCGTGGTCAGGCTCGCGAGCCGCTCGTTGATGGCCGCGAAGCGCTGGCGTGCCGTGCCGGTGAGCTGCGCACCCGCACGAACGAAGTCGCGGTGCATCTGTTCTAGCAGACGTTCCTGCTCGGCGGTCAGCGCCAGCCCGGCACGCTCGCGATGCAGGCGATCGATCCGGGCAAACAGCCCCTCGTGGAGGTAGATCGCGTTGGAGTGCGCGGCCAGCGGACCCGCCATCTCCCGCTGCACCCGCTGCAAGGCGGGCGAAGTCTCCGACGCACACAGGTTGTGGAATACCAGCTCGATGCGCGCGAACAGCCGCCCGCTGGCATCGAGCCGCGCCACCGTGTTGTCGAACGTGGGCGCCTCGGCCTGCGTGGCGATCGCATCGAGCTCCGCGCGGTGCTCGCACATCGCCACGTCGAACGCCGGGGCGAAATGCGCACTGTCGATCTCCCCGAACGGCGGCAGCGCCTGCGGCGTGTGCCAGGGCTGCAGCAGCGGATTGCCCTGAAGCGCATCGCGTGCGTTCATGTACGCTCCTTCACTTGCCGGACTTGATCGCGATCTCGTCGTCTTCGCGGTAGGGCCGGTTCGCGCACTCGGCGAGCCAGGACTTGCGTTCGTCGTCGTGCGTGACCGCGCTGTCGACCACCGCCTTGTTGCGTGCGTTCCAGTCGTTGACCTTCTCGTCGCGTGCAAGCGCGCGCTCGTTGTACGTCTTGACCGCGGCCTGGTATGCGGGCACTACCCGCGCCTCCTCCTCGGCCAACACCGGACGCGCCTTGCTCAGGCGATCGCGCTCGGGCTCGAGCGCGGCCGCCATCTCCTCGCGCTTGCTGCGCGAGGCCTCGTCGGCCTCCTTGATCTTCTTGTTGAAGGCCTCGATCTCCGCACCGTGCGCCCGCAGCCGGCCCTCCCATTCGCGCACGGCGACGAGCTTGACGTCGACGTCGGCGCGAAGCGGCTTGAGCGCCTCGGCCTCCTTCATCAACTCGTCGCGCTCGCGGTCGAGCGTGACGCGCTGGCTGTCGAGGGTCTTGGTCTTTGCGTTGATGTCGTCCAGGCGTTTCAGGCAGGCGCGCAGCTCCTCGCGCGTGAGCATCTTGCCGGAGGCCTGGCCCTTGCCACTGAGCGTCTTGGGCGGTGCGGACTTGGCGGCCGGCGGCAGCACGATCGATGGCGCCTTCGGTGCCGGCTTGGCCTGTTGGGTGGTCTGCGCCAGGACGCCCGGCGACGAAAGGACATACAGCGCGCCGCAGGCGGCGAGCAAGGTCTTGGCGTGGGACATGCGCTCCTCGCGAGGGGCCACTCGGGCCCGGTTGAACCAGTCGCGGCCTGCTCGGCCCGGACGCCGCAGGCGGGCCCGTTTGCGAAGCCGGAATGATGCCATCTTGCGCACGCGGGCTCACGAAGTTCACACGCGCGCACCGATCGACGATGGAGCGGCCGAGATGGTCGAGGTGCCGAAGTGGCCGGCGATCGTGATCGTCGGATTGGTCGCGCTCGGGGTGGCCGGCGGCTACGCGTCCTCGCCGAAGTTCAGGGCCGAACGAAGCACCTCGATCGATGCGAGCGCCGACAAGATCTACGCCCGGATTGCCGACCCGCGGGGGTGGCAGTGCTGGTCAATGTGGGGGGTCAGCGCGACCCGGGCATCGCGATGACCTACAGCAGTCCGCTCAGCCGCGCCGGCGCCGCGTGAGAGTGGAAGGGCGAGTGTGACGGCAAGATGACGGTCGGCGCCGCTGAACCCGGCAAACGCGTGGCCTTCGAGTTGTACTTTCCCGATTTCGGCACGACGTCCACCGGGGCGCTCGAACTCGTTCCTGAGGGCAATGGCACGAAAGTCACCTGGCCCATGAACGGCGACATGGGCAACAACCCGATCTACCGCTGGATGACAATGTTCATGGACAAGATGGTCGGACCCGACTTCGAGGCGGGACTGGCCAACCTGGAGGCACTGGCCGAGAAAACCTAGGCCCGGCAGACGCAGATCCGGCAGCGCCCGGGCCGCCCGCCGCGCCAACCCAGGGGGTGGGCCTCGTCACTCACCCAGGTAGGCCGCGCGCACGCGCGGATCGGCCAGCAGTTGCTTGGCCTCGCCGTCCATCGTGATTTCGCCGGAGTCCATCACGTAGCCTCGGTTCGCGAGGCCGAGCGCACGGCTCGCGTTCTGCTCGACGAGCAGGATCGTCGTGCCCTGCTGATGGATGCTGTCGACGACCTCGAAGATCTTGTCGACCATGATGGGCGACAAGCCCATCGAGGGCTCGTCGAGCAGCAGCACCTTCGGACGCGCCATCAGGCCGCGGCCCATGGCGAGCATCTGCTGCTCGCCGCCGCTGAGCGTGCCAGCCAATTGCTCGGCACGCTCTTTCAGGCGCGGAAAGATCGTGAACACCTTGTCCATGTCGGACGCAATCTCGGCCTTGTCGTCGCGCACGAACGCGCCCATCTGAAGGTTTTCGGTGATCGTCATGCGGGCAAACACGCCACGGCCCTCAGGCACCATGACCAAGCCCTGCTTGACCAGGTTCCACGCGCCCTGCCCTTTGATCGGCTTGCCCATGAAGTCGATCTCGCCGGCGGCCACCGGCTGCACGCCAGTCACCGCCTTGAGCGTGGTCGTCTTTCCCGCACCGTTGGCGCCGATCAAGCTGACGAGTTCGCCCTGTTTGACCTCGAAGCTCACGCCCTTGACGGCCTGGATGCCACCGTAGGCCACCTTCAGGTCGCTGACTTTGAGCAAGACCGGTGTCGCCATTGTCTCGTCCTCAATGGGCCTTGTGGCCGGCGCCGAGGTAGGCCTCGATCACCTTTTCGTTTTTCTGCACCTCTGCGGGCGTGCCTTCGGCGATCTGCTTGCCGTAGTCGAGCACCGTGACGCGGTCGCACAGCCCCATCACCAGCTTGACGTCGTGCTCGATCAGCAGGATCGTGCGCCCGTCATTGCGAATCCGATCGATCAGTTCTCTGAGCACGATCTTTTCGGTGGCATTCATGCCGGCGGCCGGTTCGTCCAGCGCAATGAGCTTGGGGTCGGTGGCCAATGCGCGGGCGATCTCCAGGCGGCGCTGGTCACCGTAACTCAGCGTGCGCGCCTTGTAGTCCGCGTACTTGGCAATGCCCACGTACTCCAGCAACTCGCGCGCTCGCGCGCTGATCGCGGCCTCCTCGGCCTTGAAGCCCGCCGTACGAAAGACCGCACCCACCAAACCCGAGTGCGTGCGCACATGGCGGCCCACCATCACGTTCTCCAGCGCCGTCATCTCGGCAAACAGCCGAATGTTCTGGAACGTGCGGGCGATGCCCGCCTTGGCCACCTGGTGCACGGCCTCGGGCTTGTAGCTCTCTCCTCCGAGCTCGAAGGTTCCCGAGTCGGGCGTGTACAGCCCGGTAATGACGTTGAAGAAGGTCGTCTTGCCGGCACCGTTAGGGCCGATCAACCCGTAAACCTGGCCCGCAAGGATCGTGATCCCGACGTCGGACAGTGCCTGCAAGCCGCCGAAGCGCTTGGACACGGACATGACCTTGAGAACTGCATTGCCCATGTCGCGACCCTTACTTCGCCGGCAGCGGCGCGGGCGCCGCCTTCCCGTGTTCGGCCGATGGCCACAGCCCGCGCGGACGCAGCAGCATGATCGAGATCATCGCGCTGGCAATGAGCAACTGGCGCAGGATCGAAGCATCCAGGCGCCCACCCGTCATGTTTTGCAGAGGCCCGGCGACATACCGCAGCACCTCGGGCAGGGCCGACAAGAGCACCGCACCGAGGATCACACCAGGCAGGTGCCCGATGCCGCCGAGCACGACCATCGCCACGATCATGATGCTCTCCATCAAGCTGAACGACTCGGGCGAAACGAAGCCCTGGAAGGCAGCGAACATCGACCCCGAGACGCCGCCGAAGGTGGCACCCATTCCGAACGCCAGCAGCTTCATGTTGCGGGTGTTGATGCCCATCGCCTTGGCGGCGATTTCGTCCTCTCTGATCGCCATCCACGCGCGGCCGATGCGGGACCGCTCGAGGCGATGGCAGATCGCGACGCTGAAAACCACCAGCCCAAGAAACATGTAGTAGTACAAGGTGACTGACGGGATCTCCATGCCGCCGATCTCGATCCCCTTGCCGGCATTGAAGCCGAGGATGTGCATCGGATCGATCCGGTCCAGGCCACGCGGCCCGTTCGTGATGTTGATCGGCTGCTCGAGGTTGTTCATGAACACGCGGATGATTTCGCCAAAGCCGAGTGTCACGATGGCCAGGTAGTCCCCACGCAGCTTGAGCACCGGGGCGCCGAGCAACACCCCGGCCACCCCGGCCATGATCGCCGCCATTGGCACCACCATCAGGAACGGTGCGTGCAGGCCGGACGGGAACAATCGCGCGATCCACTCGAAGTTCTCGGTCAACTGCGGCGATGCCAGCAGTGCGTACATGTACGCGCCCAGCGCATAGAAGGCGACGTAGCCCAAGTCGAGGAGCCCGGCGTAGCCGACCACGATGTTCAGGCCCAGCGCGAGGAGCACATACAGCAGGGCCAGCGCCAAAATGCGCACCCAGCCTTGGCCGAACTGCTGCGCGAACAAAGGCAGCGCCATCAGCAGCACCGCGGCGACGAGGAAGACGACGTACTTGTTCTTCATGGCGTGGTCCTCAAGCACGGTCGGCGACGCGCTCGCCGAGAAGGCCGGACGGGCGCAAGGTCAGCACCAGGATGAGCAGCGCAAACGCGAAGATGTCGACGTACTGGCTGCCGAGCACGCCGCCGGTCAGCGCGCCGAGGTAACCCGCGCCGAACGCCTCGACCAGCCCGAGGAGGATGGCGCCAACCACCGCGCCGGCCAGATTGCCGATGCCGCCCAGTACCGCGGCCGTGAAGGCCTTGAGGCCGGGCAAGAAACCCATCGTGTGCTGCACGGTGCCGTAATTGGCCGCCCACATCACGCCGGCCACAGCGGCCAGCGCCGCGCCAATGATGAATGTGGCTGAGATCACCATGTCCGGGCGCACGCCCATCAGAGTGGCCACGCGCGGATTCTCGGCCGTGGCCCGCATCGCGCGGCCGAGCTTGGTGCGATTGACCAGATACATCAGACCCGCCAGGATGACTGCCGTCAGACCGAGGATCAGGCACTGCGTGATGCTGATCACCGCGCCGCCCACGTGCAGCGGCTCGGTGGGCAGCAGCAGCGGGTAGGGCTTGGGATTGGGCTTCCAGATGATCATCGCCAATGTCTGCAGCAGCAGGCTCATTCCCATCGCGGTGATCAGCGGGGCCAGCCGTGGTGCGCCGCGCAGCGGCCTGTAAGCGAGCTTTTCGACGGAGAAGTTCAGCGCCGCGCAGACCACGATCGCGCACAGGACCGAAAAAAGCATGATCAGCCAGCCCGGCACGCCAGAGTCCGCCAAGAGCGACACGACCGTCCAGCTCGTCAGGGCTCCCACCATCAGCACCTCGCCATGGGCGAAGTTGATCAGATTGATGATGCCGTACACCATCGTGTAGCCCAGCGCCACGAGCGCATACATGCTGCCCAGCACCAGGCCGTTGATGATCTGTTGGAAGAAGATGTCCACTCGCAGGCTCCCTGAAAGCGTGCGGCCCCGCGCCCGAACGCGAGCCGATTCTAGGCAGGCAAGTCTCGGGCCTCGCGCTGGGATTACCCTTGCGCGAGGGGGTCGGTCCGCGCTGCGATCGTGGTCAGCGGATCAGGCTGTCGGCACTGCGCCAGGGTTTGCCGAGGTCGTGCGCCACCGCTTCGTGCGTGATCGCGCCCTCGTGCACTGTGAGCCCTGCGAGCAGATGCGGGTCGTCGGCACATGCGCGACGCCAGCCCTTGTCGGCCAGTGCCAGGGTGAACGGCAGCGTCGCGTTGTTGAGCGCGAAGGTCGACGTGCGCGGCACCGCACCGGGCATGTTGGCCACGCAGTAGTGCACGATGCCATCGACCACGTAGGTCGGCTCGGCATGCGTGGTGGCGCGCGAGGTCTCGAAGCAGCCGCCCTGGTCGATTGCCACGTCGACGATCACCGCGCCGGGCCGCATCTGCGACAACTGTGCGCGCTTGATCAACTTCGGTGCCGAGGCACCAGGAACGAGCACGGCGCCGACCACGAGGTCGGCTTCGAGCACCGCCGCCTCGGT
>JAOUIM010000491.1 GCA_029884035.1 Aquincola sp.
GCCCCGAGGATCACGATGTTCTTCATGCGCGGCTTCCTTTGCAGCGCCGCGGGCAGGATGCGCATGCAAAGGATCCCGATGACCTCTTCACACTCCTTTCAAGCGGACCGCGGCTGCGCAGACCACTGTAGCGCCGCGAGTCCTGCGAGAGAATCGATTCCCTTGACCCATGTCAACGGGACCGGCGTGCATGGCCACGCACGCGCGGCGAGAAACGCGGGCGAAGTCGCACGCGCGGGGGTCGCACCGGACGCCGACGCTCGCCTGCGATCAGCCCGCATCGAGATCGATCCAGCTGCACTACCCAGATGGGCTATCACCCATCACCCATTGCGGTAATAGACGATCGCAGGCCTTGCTACGCTAATTGACGGGATCGTGGGACGGTGGCCGTGTGGGTTGGCATTCTCTCGTCCACTGAACAACTGACGACCGGCGCCGTATCGGGCGCGCTCACGGAGGCACACATGAACTTCGACAAGGAATTCGACGCATCGGGCCTGGCCTGCCCGCTTCCCATCGTCAAGACGAAGAAGTCGCTTCAGACCATGACGTCGGGCCAGGTGCTGCGCGTCATCGCCACGGATCCGGGATCGGTGTGCGACATGGAAGCCTTCGCGGAGCAGACGGGCAACGCGCTGCTGTACTCGGGCACCGAGAACAGCAAGTTCGTCTTTCTGCTGAAGAAGGCCTGAAACCCAGCGGCCACCAACCACCACGGAGTGCCCACATGACGACGAAGAAGATGGCCATCATCGCCACGAAGGGCGCACTGGACATGGCCTACCCGCCGCTGATCCTGGCGTCGACGGCGGCAGCGCTGGGCTGGGAGGTACAGGTGTTCTTCACCTTCTACGGCCTGCAACTGCTGCGCAAGGATCTGAGCGGCATCGCGATCAGCCCGCTGGCCAACCCGGCGATGCCGATGCCCGTGCCGATGCCGGTGATCGTCTCGGTGCTGCCGGGCATGCAGGCCATGGCCACGTCGATGATGAAGGCCAAGATGAAGAAGAAGGGCGTGGCTTCTCTGACCGAGTTGCGCGACCTGTGCATCGAAGCCGATGTCAAGTTCATCGCCTGTCAGATGACCGTCGACCTGTTCGAGTTCGAGAAAAGCGACTTCATCGAAGGCATCGAATACGGCGGCGCCGCGACCTTCATGAAGTTCGCCGGTGAATCCGACGTCTGTCTGTTCATCTGACCATTTGGCGGCCGTCGCCCACGCGCAGGCGCGAAGCTACCCCCTTGCCGCATGGATCAGTCTGCTGACCCGGCACGCGCGTGCCCACGGAGGGTGATTCCTTGAGAAACCTGCTGGTAACGCTGTTTGCGCTTGTGCTGGCGCCCGCCGTCCACGCCATCGCGCCGTACATCGCCGCAGACCCCCTGCCCCCCGGCGAGTTGCCCGCCCTGATGACCCAGGTGGAGCAGAAGCTCCGCGCCGACGGCTTGACCGTACTTGCGCGTCACCTGCCCAAAGGCTTGAAGGAACAGGGCAGCGTGATCGTGACCGACCGCGGCATGCTCGATGCCATCCGCGCGGCCGGCGGCCCGGCGATCGTCGCTGCGGCGATCCGGGTCGGTGTCAGGACCGACGGCTCGGTGTCGTACACCAACCCGGATTACTGGGGTCGTGCCTACCTGCGCACCCACTTCGATGCCGCCTTGCCGGCCGTTCGGTCGCTGCGAACCCGCCTCGCCCATGCGCTCGGCGCCGGCGCGGCCTTCGGGGGCGACGTTCCCGAGGCCGATCTGGCGAGCTACCACTACATGTTCGGCATGGAGCGGATCGACTCTGCGCGCAACGAGCTGAACTCGTTCGCGGGTTTCGACGAGGCGGTGCGCACCGTGCGCGAGAACCTGGCCAAAGGGGTGGGCCGCACGGCGGCGGTCTACGAGGTGCTGATGCCCGAGGCACAGCTTGCCGTGTTCGGCGTGGCCATGAACGACCCCGACACCGGCGAGTCGTGGTGGGTCGGCAAGATCGGGCCCGAAAACGTCGCGGCACTGCCTTACGAACTGTACGTGGTCGGCAACAAGGCCTACGCGCTCTACGGTCGCTACCGCATCGCGCTGTCTTGGCCGGCGCTGGGCATGGGCCAGTTCATGCGCATCGCGCGAGCGCCCGACCTGATTCACCAGACGATGGGTCGCCTTGCCGGCGTCCCGGCCCCCTGACCGCGGCGCGAACCATCCCTTCGACGCACGACGCAACAGGAAGCCGACGATGCAGCCCGCTGCCGATCCGTCCACCGTGGTCGTCTGGGCGGGCTTTGCGCTTGCCTTCGTCTTCGGCGCGGTCGCCAACCGGACCAACTTCTGCACGATGGGCGCGGTCTCGGACGTCGTCAACATGGGCCACTGGGGACGCATGCGCATGTGGATGCTGGCCATTGCCGTGGCGGTGCTCGGCGCCACTGCGCTGCAGCTGTCGGGCCAGGTCGAACTCGGCAAGTCGATCTACCAGCGCTCCACGTTGAGTTGGTTGTCCCTGCTGCTCGGCGGCGCGCTGTTCGGCATCGGCATGAGCCTGGCCGGCGGATGCGCCAACAAGAACCTCGTTCGCCTGGGCGGCGGCAGTCTCCGGTCCTTCGTCGTGCTGGTGTTCGTCGCGATCTCGGCCTACATGACGCTCAAGGGCCTGTTCGGCCAATGGC
>JAOUIM010000492.1 GCA_029884035.1 Aquincola sp.
ACGCCGACTGGCGGATCACGGCGACCTGGCGCGACAGGATCGCGGTGGGCACGAAGTGCAGGCTGATCTGCCGCATCTGCTCGCCGAAGCCCGGCATCTGCTTGTCGGCAACGGCCAGCGTGGCTTCTGGCGTCACGTCGCGCGCGGCCGGGCCGGTGCCGCCCGTGGTGAGCACGAGGTCGCAGCCGGCCAGATCGACCAGTTCCACCAACGCCCGGCTGATGGCGTCCTGTTCATCGGGGATCACGCGAGCGTCCCAGTCGATCGGGTTCCTCAACGCGCGCGACAGCCATTCCTTCAACGCCGGAATGCCCTTGTCCTCATAGATCCCGGCCGACGCGCGGTCGCTCACCGACAGCAGGCCGATCTTCACGCGGTCGAAGGGGTCGTCGGTCATAGCAGAGTTTTGAGATATTGGAAGAGCTCGCGCCAGGCGCGGCCGTGGCGGTCGCCGGGCGCGCGCGCGGCGTCCGCGCGCGCGTTGCGGATCAGTGCGCGCAGGCGCGGAAGGTTGGTGTCCGGATGCTCGCCGATCCAGCGCGTCAGCGCGTCGTCGTCCGCGACCAGTTCGGCGCGCCAGTGCTCGGCGCGGTGCAGCGCCAGCGCGTCGTGCGCACGCCCGAGCTGTGCCGCGGCCACGGCCTCGCGCAGTGGTTCGGCATCGGCGCGGCGCATCAGCTTGCCCACGTACTGCATCTGGCGGCGGCGCCCCTCGTGCGAGCGCGTGCGGCGGTATTCGGCCAGCGCATCACGCAGTGCATCGGGCATTTCGGTGGCCGCCAGCGCCGCATCCGGCAGTGCGGCAAGTGCCTCGCCCAGTGCCTGCTGCTCGTGGGCCTCGCGCTTCTTCGCGCTCTTGCTCGCTCGCTCGGCGGGCGTCGCGTTCGCACTGTCGTCGATGACGTGGGCGTCTGCAGGGTGTCGCATGGTCGGCTCGCTATGATAGTTCTCGCCCCGACCAAGAAGCCGTTCATGACCCGATCCCAAGGATTTGCGTACGCGCGAGAGCAATTTCAGCAGCTGGTGGAGGACGCGCTTGCGATGGCGCGCGCCCTCGGCGCGAGCGACGCAGGCGCCGAAGTGTCCGAAGGCGCGGGCCTGTCGGTGTCGGTGCGCAAGGGTGCACTCGAGAACGTCGAGCGCAACCGCGACAAGTCGCTCGGCGTGACGGTCTACCTGGGCCAGCGGCGCGGCAATGCGAGCACGTCGGATTTCTCGCGTGCGGCGCTGGAGCAGACGGTGCGTGCGGCGTACGACATCGCACGCTTCACGGCCGAGGATCCGGCAGCCGGCCTGCCCGACGAGGCGGACTTCGCGACGCCCCAGACCGTGGCGCAGGACCTGGCGCTGTTCCACCCCTGGGCGATCGACGCCGAGGGTGCGACCGAGATCGCCCTGCGCGCCGAGGCGGCGGCGCTCGACACCGACCGGCGCATCACCAACTCCGACGGTGCGAGCGTCTCGGCGCAGGAGTCGCACTTCTTCATGGGCAACAGCCGGGGCTTCCGCGGCGGCTACGCGAGTTCGCGCCACTCGTTCTCGGTGGCGCCCATCGCCGGTCGCGGCGAGGACATGCAGCGCGACTTCTGGTACAGCTCGATGCGCGACGCCGCCGACCTCGCAGCGCCGGAGGTCGTGGGGCGCTATGCCGCAGAGCGCGCGCTGTCGCGCCTCGCGTCACGCAAGATCGCGACTTGCGAGGTGCCCGTGCTGTTCGAGGCGCCGCTCGCAGCGGGGCTCATCGGCGCCTTCGTGCAGGCGGTCTCGGGCGGCGCGCTGTACCGCAAGGCGAGTTTTCTCGATGGCTGCCTGGGGCAGGTGGCGCTGGCCGACCACCTGGATCTGGTCGAAGACCCGCACATTCGCAAGGGCAAGGGCAGTGCGATGTTCGACGACGAGGGCGTCGCCACGCACGCTCGAAAGGTCGTCGAGGCCGGACGGGTGCAGGGCTATTTTCTGTCGAGCTACTCGGCCCGCAAGCTGGCGATGAAGACCACCGGTCATGCCGGCGGTGCGCACAACCTGGCGCTGACCAGCCGCCTGACGCAGCGTGGCGACGACCTCGATGCCATGCTGCGGCGTCTGCACCGCGGGCTGTTCGTCACCGAGTTGATGGGGCAGGGTGTCAACGGCGTCACGGGGGATTATTCGCGCGGCGCAGCCGGCTTCTGGGTCGAGGGCGGGCGAATCGCCCATCCAGTGCACGAGGTGACGATCGCGGGGAACCTTCGTGAGATGCTGAGATCCATCGTGGCTGTGGGCGCAGACGCGTACACGTCGGGCAGCCGGACCACGGGGTCGATGCTGCTGGAGAGCATGAAGGTGGCGGGGGCGTGAGGGCGCAGCGTCATGTTCGAGTGCGCGCGCGCGGATGATCGGACGAGCCGCGCATACCGCGGTCAGCGGACCGCGTCCCCGAGCGAGGTATCAAATCTCGACAAGGGGAAACCCGCGCAGGCCCCCAGCCTGAGCTACCTAGAATTTGGCGGTCCCGTTTTTCCCCTTCTTGCACAGGAGACACGTCATATGGAACGTCGTTCATTCGTTCGCGGCGCCGGCATCGCCGGCGTCCTCGCCGCCGGTGTCGCGCCCGCGGTGCACGCCCAGGCCACCTTGCGCTGGCGCCTGACTTCGAGCTTCCCGAAGTCGCTCGAT
>JAOUIM010000493.1 GCA_029884035.1 Aquincola sp.
CCAAAGCAGAAACACGTTGACGGTGGTTTCGGTGGTCGCTGCCGACAGCCCGGCGACGCGCAGCAGGACCGTGGCATACAGGCCGAGCCCGAGCAAGGCGGCCACACCCCACAGCCACCAGGTGCGCCGCCCGATGCGGCCGTCGAAGCTGAACAGCAATTGCCGTACCGAGGAACTCTCGTCGAGCGTGTTCGTCATGGCCCGCATCGTAGCGGCGGGCGGCGCTAGCGGATCGTCTTGCCGAAGCACACGCAGGTCGGGTCGCCCACGTAGGCGCCGTAGGCCGTCGTGCGGCGCCAGCCGCTGGCGCGGTACAGCGCCATCGCCGGCTTCTGCCGTGCGCCGGTCTCGAGCAGCAGGCGACGGTAGCCGAGCGCCAGCGCGTCGGCCTCGAGGCGCGCGAGCAGCGCGCGCGCGACGCCCTCGCGGCGTGCACCGCGCGTGACGAACATGCGGCGGATCTCGCCGGTACGCGCGTCGATGCGGCGCAGCGCACCGCAGCCGACCGCCACGCCATCGCGCCAGGCGAGCAGGTAGACCTCGCGTTCGCCCAGCGGCCCGTTGGTGGGCGCCGGACTGTCGTTCGCGAACAGCTCCGGGTAGAGAGCCCGCGCCTCGATCCCGGCTTCGGCAAGCAGGGCCAGGGCCTGCAGGTGCTGAGGGTCCACCGGCTCGATCACCAGCGGTGCAGCCAGCGCCGACCCCGACAGCGTGTCGATCATGGGCTCAGGCCCGATGCGTAGCGGCACAGCGCGGACAACTCACGTTCGACGTCGACCGGAAAGCCCCGGCGGCCGCGACGGCGGTCGTTGAGCAGGTGATCGAAGTACTTCTCACGCGCAAACGCGTCACCCCAGGCCGCGGCCAGTGCATTGACGATGCGCGCGTAGCGCGCCACGGTGGCGCGTGGATGCACCTCGTCGGGCAGGGTGCCCAGCCAGGCCATCGCGCGCCCGGTGAGCGCGCGATCGGTGGCCAGTGGCGCACGGCGCACCTTCTCCCAGTACTCGTTGGCGAGCAGCGCGGCCATCCCCTCAGGCAGTTCGTCGAGCGCGGCGCGGGCCGAGTCGATCGAGACGGGCTCGAAGTCCATCAGGCCCGAAGGGCGTGGAACGTACCGGGACTTGGCAGCAGTGCGTGTCATGGCTCAGGTGCACGAGCCCCCATTTTGGTTGGGCCACGATGCCGCCGAGCGGCAATGTGTCACGCGCCAGCGCGGTTTTCAGCGCGCGGCGGCACCGAAACGGGGAGGGCGCTGCAGATCCTCGTGGGCGGCGAGGCGACCCACCTCGATGCCGCGCCAGTTGCGCAGGGTGACGTTCGACAGCGAGGCCAGGAGTGCCTGCTCGGAAGCCATCCTCGGCGCGAGAAAGGTCTCGAGCAGCGCGGCCATCACGACCTCGCAGGCGCGCGAGTTGTTGCCGTCGTCCATCTTGGCCGCGATGCCCAGGCCCTGGCCGGGCAGGGCCGCGCAATACATGCCCTCGGCACCGACCTTGCAGAACACGCGCTCGCCGAACATGTCCATCACGCGGGTGTCGAATCGCCCGCTGCCCGCGACCATGAACGGTGCTTTGGCGACCGCCGCGCGCAGGCGCTTCGCCGCCGCGGCACGAGCCGGGGGCAGACCTTGTCCGGTCGCGATTCGCGCGAAAGCGTGCGCGAGGTGCGTCAGCGGAATCGCGTAGGTCGGGATCGAGCAGCCGTCGGTGGCGCGCGCCGCACTGGCCAGCCGCCAGCCGGTCGTGGCCTCGATCGCGGCGCTGACCTCGCGCATGACCGGATGGTCGGGCCGGACGTAGCCGGCAAGGAAGGCGCGTGCATCGCGTCCCTGGGCGGCGGCCATCTGGCAGCCGAGGCACACGAAGCCTGCATGCTTGCCCGAGCAGTTGTTGTGCAGCGCGCTGGGGCGCTGGCCTGCCGCGGCGAGCGCGCGCGCCGCCGTCTCGTCGTAGGGCCAGTGAGCACCGCACTCGAGCACCTGCTCGTCCATCCGGGCCCTGGCCAGCATCGACGCCGCGGTGCGGGCATGCTCGGCCTCGCCGCGGTGCGATGCGCAGGCCAGTGCCAGCTGCTCGTCACCGAGCCCGAAGCGATCGGCTGCACCGCTCTCGACCAGCGGCAACGCCTGCAGCACCTTGATCGCCGAGCGCGGATAGACCGGGCGCGCGATGTCGCCGGCGGAGGCGACGAGCGTGCCGTCGGCATCCACCACGGCGTACGCGCCGCGGTGCTGCGACTCGACGATGTCGCCGCGCCACGCCTGCACGAGTATCGGGTTGCTCATCGCTGTCGTTCCATGTTCCGTTCGCCACTGTAGCCGCGGCCGGTGGCGGCGAGAATCGGCCCATGCCGTTGCCCGCGCTCGCCCTCGTGTTGACGGCCGCGCTGCTGCACGCGCTGTGGAACGTCGTGGCCAAGAAGGCCGGCGGCGACCATCATTTCGCGCTGCTCACGGTGTCGATGACGGTGGTGCTGTGGGCGCCCGCGGCGGTGTGGTTCGGGGTGTCCGGATGGGCCCATTGGGGTGCCGCCGAGTGGCTCGTCCTGCTGGCCAGCGCGGTCGTGCACGTGCTGTATTTCACGGTGCTGTTGACGGGCTACCGCAAGTCGGATCTGACGGTCGTGTACCCGGTCGCGCGCGGCAGC
>JAOUIM010000099.1 GCA_029884035.1 Aquincola sp.
TTCGGCGCGCCGCACAAGCGGCTCGGCGAGGAGGTGGCGGCGATGGTGGTGCTGCACGAGGGCCATGAGTGCGAGGAGCGCGAGCTGCAGCAGTTCGTGGCCCAGCGGGTGGCCGGCTACAAGGTGCCCAAGAAGATCCTGTTCGTCGACGAACTGCCCAAGGGGGCTACCGGCAAGCTGCAGCGCATCGGGCTGGCCCAGCGCATCGGGCTGGGCTTCGGTTCCTACGTGTCAGGCGAGTTCTAGACCATGAGGTACGCGATCGTCGGCGCCGGCGCCATCGGTGGCTACCTCGGCGCCAGACTGGCGCTGGCCGGCGAGCAGGTCACGTTCATCGCCCGCAACAAGAATCTGGCGGCCATCAATTCTCGAGGCTTCCATCTGCGGCTGCCCGACGGCAGCACGCAGCACGCGAGCACCGTGCGTGCGGTGCAGGATCCGGCCGAGGCAGGCCCGCAGGACGTGGTGCTGCTGACCACCAAGGCCCATCAGGTGCGCGAGCTGCTGCCGGGCCTGCGCGCGCTGTTCGGGCCCGACACGGTGGTCGTGACGATGATCAATGGCGTGCCGTGGTGGTACTTCCAGCGCCTTGGCGGTGCGTTCGACGGCCGCGCGCTGGCCAGCGTCGACCCCGATGGCGCCCTGGCCGCGGGCATCGAGGTCGAGCGCCTCATCGGCAGCATCGTCTACCCGGCGGCGGAACTGGTCGAACCGGGCGTGGTCAGGCTCGTCGAGGGCAACCGCTTCACGCTGGGCGAGCTGGACGGCCAGCGCACGCCGCGCATCGAGGCCCTGAGCAAGTCGCTGATGGCGGCGGGCTTCAAGGCGCCGGTTTCGCGCGACATCCGCAGCGAGATCTGGGTCAAGCTGTGGGGCAACCTGAGCTTCAACCCGATCAGCGCGCTCACGCACGCAACGCTGGAAGAGATCTGCCGCTTCCCGCCGAGCCGCGACCTGGTCGCCCGGATGATGAGCGAGGCCCGGATGGTGGGTGAAAAGCTCGGCGTCGAATTCAAGGTCTCGCTGGATCAACGCATCGCTGGCGCCCAGAGCGTGGGCGCGCACAAGACGTCGATGCTGCAGGACGTGGAGCACGGCCGCGCACTGGAGCTGGAGGCCCTGGTGGGCAGCGTCGCCGAGCTGGCGCGCATCACCGACACGCCGACACCGACGGTCGATGCGATCTACGCCGCCACGGCACTGCTGGCGAAGACGCTGGCCGATCGAAAAGGCCGGCTCGAGGTGTTGCCGGTCTGATCGCGGTCGGGAGCTGGGGTCTCGCTGACGCGCCACTGGCCGAGAAGCCACGTGGTCCTGCTTCAGTCGTAGCGGTTGGCCAGCACGCCCAGCCCATCGATCTCGACCTCGATCTCGCTGCCCGGCCGCATCGGCAGGCTGCCGACCGACGTGCCGCACAGCACGACGTCGCCCGGCTCGAGCGTCATGTCGTGCGACAGCCGCGACAGCAACTCGGTCGGCTCGAAGATCATGTCGGCCAGCGGGTAGTGCTGCCGCTCGCGGCCATTGACGCGCGTGTGCACCGATGCGCCGGCCCAGTCGAATTCGGTGTCGATCCAGGGACCGAGGACACCGAAGGTGTCGAAACTCTTGGCGCGTGACCACTGGGCGAAGCTCGGGTCGCGGGTGATCAGTTCCATCGCGGTGACGTCGTTGGCGATCGTGCAGCCGAACAGATGGTCCCGCACCGCCGCCGGCTCGACCGTGCGCATCGTCCGCCCGACGACGAGGGCGAGCTCACCCTCGTAGAACACCGCACCGTCATAGCTCGCCGGCTTGAGCACCGGCTGCCGGTGCGCCGACAGGCTGCTCGGCGCGCGAAGCGCGTACAGTGGCTCGGCAGGAACGGTCTGCTGCTGCTTGGCGGCGAGCGCGTGGAAGTTCTTCCACAGCGCAATCACCTTGGACGGCTGCACCGGTGGCAGCCAGTCGATCGCGTCGAGCGCGACGGCGTCGCCGCGGTCACGCCAGTCAGCCAACGGTGACCCCTCGACCGGTTGCGCCAGGTCACCGTCGACGTGAGCATGCACGGCATGACCGGCGCGGTCGCGAAATCGAATCCATCGCATGCCGTCATGCTACAGGGGCAGCGGGGCTCGGGTCCGCGGCGGGAAGGCGACGCCGACCTGAATCACGTCTTGAGGCGTCTGACCCCAGAGGCTGCGTGCCCCGGCCGGCCCCGATGCCGAGCATTCCGAACGACCGGACCTCGGCGGCGATCGTTGCTCATCGAGGGCTGCTTTCAGCGTCGGCCAAGTCCTCGGCGATGGACTCGAGCGCCGTGCGCTGTGCCCACCGATCGAGCCTCGCCTGCCGACACCGACGCCTTGTCAGCCCTTTGCCGGCGCCGGATTCGTCGGCGCCCGGTCTTGAACCGGCTCTGGATCCCGGGTGTCGGCGCGCTGTGGCCGCCGCACCACCGCACGCGCCCCGCACCATCCGCCCCTGCACCTGATCAATCCAGCTGGCGCCGGCGCTGGTACCGTTGCGTCGGCGGTGAGGGCATGAGAAAGGGCTGGTTGATCCGCAATCGAAGGTCGCGCGCGCGGCCCGCCGGGTTGCTGCCGCTCGCAACGACGAGAGTGGCGCTGGTGGAGCGCGCCTGGGGCCTGTATGTTGACGCCGGCGTGGCCTGCGTGCGCCTGCAGGGGCGCGATCCGGCTGGCCGCGTGGTGCAGGATCGGCTGGTGCCGGCCAACGGCGAGCTGGCGGCTGTGGTCACGGCCGAACTCGACGCCATGGCGCGCTTCGGTGCATTGCCGCCCCTTTACCTGACCGGCAAGCTGGCAGCGATGATTCGCAGCACCGTCGGGCGCGGCACGATCTTCCCGCCGGCGGCGGCGGCCTGGCTCGGGGCGCGTGCGCTGATGCGGCGCACCGAGAACGCCGGCCTGGACGCGCTCGCGCTGGTCGAACTGTCGGCCTCGGGTTACCTGGTGCTCGGCGTCGATCGTGCCGGTGAGCTCAAGGACGACCTGCTGGTCGTCAATCCGCGCTGCGGCGCCGGGTCGGGCGTCAACCTCGACCGCGTGCTGCAGAAGCTCGGCATGGCGCGCGAGGAACTGGACTGCGTGCTCGCGGCCTACCTCGGCGAGGCGGGCAATGCGCGGCGCCGCGCCGTGCTGGTGCGCGCCGATCGCTGCGGCGTGTTCAGCTCGTCGGCCACGATCTCCGACAAGAACCAGGGCATCCCGCTGGACATGGCGCTGGCGGTGACGGTGAAGTCGGAGGTGCTCAAGGCCTGCCGCAAGTTGCCTGCGGGCTTCGCGAAGGTCGTCCTCGCCGGGCGCATCTTCGAGTGGGCCTACGCCCGCGACTGCGCCACCGACTACCTGCAGGGTCAAGGCGTGCGCGAAGTCGCCGCCGAACCGGGCAACGGCTTCGTCATCGACGCGCTGCACGATCTGGTGGCGCGCGTCGGCGCCGACGCGATCGGGCAGCCCGACGAGCGCGTGAAGCGTCACCGCGCCGCGCTCGAGTACCCGTCGTTCCGTGCGCTGCGCCGAGCCTACGAGGCTGACCACCGCTTCCTGCGCCTGCCCGACCCGGCGAGCGAGCCCTGGGTCGATGCGCGGCCGGTGCTGATCGGCCTGGACGTGGGCTCGACGATGGCCAAGGTGGCGGTCGCCGACGCGCAAACCGGGGCGATCCTGCACCTGGCCGCGTACAGCAACTCCGGCGACACCATCGAGTCTGTCAAGCGCATCTTCGAAGCCTTGCGCGACCGGGCCGGCGACACCCTCGCGGTGCGCGGCATCGGCGTGACCGGCTCGGCGCGCTACCAGGTGCAGCAGGCGCTGGAGCATGTCTACCCGACGCTGGCCGGGCGCCTGGCCATGCTGGTGGAGAACTACGCCCATGCGCGCGGCTCGATCGATTGCGCGCGCGAACACCTCCGGCGGCTGAAGGCGGCCGGCGTCGCCGGCGTGCGCGAGGACCTGTGCATCCTGGTGGACATCGGCGGCGAGGACACCAAGATCTCGACCATCGCGCTGGCGCAGGCCGAGCTGTTCAACAACGCGATGAACCTGAAGTGCTCGGCCGGCACCGGCAGCCTGATGGACACGCTGACGGCGATGTTCAGCATGCCCAGCGTGGCGGCGGCTTGCGCCGAAGCGTTCGAGGCGCCACGCGCGCGCCAGATCAACGCCACCTGTGCGGTGTTCCTGATGGAGAATGCACGCAAGCTGCAGGCCGAAGGCGTGCCGCGCGCCGAGATCCTGGCCGCCGCCAACTGGGCGATCGTCGAGAACATGGCGCGCTCGCTGTGGAACCAGGTCGAGCTGCCGGCCGAATGCGTCGTGCTGCTGCAGGGCCAGACCATGCTGTCCGAGCCGCTGCCGCTGGCCGTCACGCACCGGCTGCAGTCGCATGTGCGCGGCCGCGCATTCGCGCTCGTGCCGCCGAACCCGGGCCACCGCGCCTGCTTCGGGCTGATCCGCACGCAGCAGCAGACGGCGCTGCAAGGGCAGGTGCAGATCGATCTGCGCCGCCTGATCGACATGCAGTTCGACAAGCGCATCACCGTGTGCCGCGGTGCCGCCTGCAGCGACGAGGGCGCAAGCTGCAACCGCGCCAAGCTCACCTGCCGCGACGCCGATGGCGCCAGGATGTTCTCCTTCACGCTCGGCGGCTGCAGTGCCGTCAACGAGCTGATCGCGCGCAAGAAGCTCGGCATCGCGCCCGAGGCTGTGCGCGACACCTACAAGGAGATCTGGGACTTCATCGACCAGCGCCATCCGCGCAGCGACGATCCGCGACGCCTGATCATCCCGCGCAGCTTCTGCGTCTCCGAATGGGCCTTCCTGTTCGCTGACCTGCTCGGACGGCTCGGCGTGCCGGTGCACGTGGACAACGTGCTGGCCGCCGACCTGCTCGAGGCACAGCCGCTGTTCCACATCGACAGTTGCGCGCCGCAGATGGGCGCGGTGGGCCAGTTCCGTCGTCTCGCCGGCCTGCCGCACGGCATGATCCTCGCGCCGCAGATCGAGTACCTGCCCACCGGCGGTGCGAGCCTCGGACGCACCTGCACGATCAACCAGGGCGGCATCGCGGTGGCCGTCAGCTACGCGCGCCAGCTTCATCCGCAAGCGCGCATGCACCTGTTCAACGTCGACCTCGGCCGCCTCGAGCCCGATGCACTGTGCGTGCAGCTCGAAGAGCGCCTGCAGCCGGTGTTCGAGCCCTACGGCCTGGCGCCCACGCCGACCGAGCTGCGTGCGGCCGTGGCCGGCGCGATCGAAGCGCACCAGCGCCTGAAGCGCGACGCGGCGGGCTTTGCCGCCGGGCTGATCGAGCAGGCGCTGGACCAGGGTGTGCGCGTCGCGCTGGTGGTCGGACGCGAATACGTGCTCAACCCCGGCCTCTACGACAGCCACGTGCGCAGGCTGCTCGCCGACAAGCACATGGTGGCCATTCCCTCGTACGTGCTCGACGTCGAGCTCGATCCGGACTACGCGCACATCTACTGGCGCAACCCGCATGCCATCGTCACGATCCTCGACGCGGTGGCACGGCGCCGCCTGCACGAGCGGGTGCGCCATCCGCGCCTGGCCGCGTTGTTCAAGCGCATCGAGTCCGGCGCCGACCTGTTGCCGGTGGTCCAGGTGTCGACCTTCACCTGCGGTCCGGACTCCGTCACCGCGCCGTTCGTGGCCGAGATCATGAAGCGACGGCCGTTCCTGCTGATCCAGTCCGACGCGGTGTTGAAGGAGCTCGCGCACCTGGAGAACCGCGTCAACACCTACATCAAGCAGCTTGAGCTCGGCCTGCATGGCCAGCTTGCCGGCGGACAGGGGCCGCCGTTCGAGGTTCGGATGCTCGGCGGCCTGCGCTCGGATCGTCCCCTCGATCCGCGCAACGACGTGGTCTACGTGCCCACGCTGGCCGACAACCGCGGCATGACGGCGGCGCTGCGCGGTGCGGGCTTCGCCTGCATCGACAACTACGCTGAGGACTACGACCTGCACGCGCTCGTCAAGGAGGGCCGCAAGGCGACCGGCGACGCCGTTTGCGCGCCCTTGGCGGCGGTCTATGGCGACCTGCTGCGCGCCGTGGCGGACTTCGAGCGCCGCCGCAACGCCGGCGATCCGCTGGTGGCGGGGCGCCGGCGGCTCGTCTACTTCGACAACAAGGGGCTCGGCCCCTGCCGCCAGGGCCAGTACGTCGAGGTCCACGAGCTGCTCGCCTTGCGCGACCGGGGACCCACAGCGCTGCGAGCCGGCCCCGATTGCGGCCCGCTCGGTGGCCAGGCGGTGCTGCAGTTCGCGGTCGGTGCCGAGGGCGCGGGCTACAACTTCGGCGTCGAAGAGTGGGTCATGGTCCGCATCTACCTCGGGGTGGTGCTGCAAGCCGTGCTGCAGGCGCTGTACTTCCGCGGCGCCGAATGCCGCGACCATGCCGAGTTCGAGCGCTTCCTGCGCGACTACGAGGCGCTGCGCAGCGCGCTGTATCGCGAACTCGAGTCGTTCCACGGGCCGGGTGCGGTGTGGCGTCGCGCGCTCAGGCTCGCCGAAGGGACTGGGCGGCTGGAGACAGCGCTGAAGTACTTCGCCTTCGACCTGTACGGTGGTCGGCTGCGGCGTCTGCTGCGCGGCTTCGCGCGGCGCTGGACATCCCTTTACGAGGTCTCTGACCATCGGCTGGAGGTGGCGATCGGCGGCGAGGTCTACATGCGCGTGGCGCAGGCCGAAGAGATCTTCCGTGCGCTGCTTGCCGACCTCGGGTTCAGGCGCTTGCGCGTGGCCGTGACCCCGATCTGGTCGTATGCCGAGTACCTGCTCGACGAGGCCGCGGAGCTCGGTCGCGACGCGATGCGTCGCGCCGAAAGCGCGAAGCGCCAGGGACTGCGCGGCCACTGGGATAGCGAGTTGCGCGAGGCGCGCCGCGTGCAGCGGCGCTGCGAGGGCTGGCGCTTCGTGCTGCGCAGGCTCCTGGCCGGCCCGCTGTACGCCGCCGCGGGACTGCCGCTGCCCCCGTCGACCCGGCCACTGCTGGACGAAGCCCGGGCGATCCTGCCCACCCTGCGCCCGATCGGCGAGCTCGTCACCTACATCGGCGAAGCCGTCACTGAGTTGCGCGGCGGCTCGGACATCGTTCTCAACGTCGCGCCGCAAGGCTGCATGGTGTCGTCGATGGGTGAGCTGCTGACGCCGGCGATCGAGGGCCTGCAGAGCCAGCCCGGGCGCGGCCGCATCCAGCATCTCTTCTCCGCCGAAGGCGACGTCAACGAAGAACTGTTGACGCTGGCGGTACTGAAGTCGCTCGGGCCCGAGCGCTACCTCAGGCGCGCCGCCGTGTAGGCGCGCGCCGGATCGCTGGCATGGGCATGCCACGTCGCTCGGTCACGTTGCTGGCGCTGGCGGTCCTGGCGGCGGCGGCGCTGCTGGCCGTGTCGGTGGGCCCGCGGGTCGAGCCGTTGCCGCCTCATCCGTACTGGAGTGGAGCCGCGCCGCGCAGCATTGCGCATCGCGGCGGTCTCGGGCTGTGGCCGGAGAACACGCTTTACGCCTTTCGCGCTGCGGCCGCACTCGGCGTGGACGTGCTCGAGATGGACCTGCACCAGACCGCGGACGACGAGATCGTCGTCTTGCACGACGACACGGTCGACCGCACCACCGACGGCACCGGCCGTGTCGACTCGCTCAGACTGGACGCGCTGCAGCGCCTGGACGCGGGGCATCGCTGGACCACGGACGACGGCGGCACCTACCCGTACCGCCGCCGGGGCATCGTGGTGCCGACGTTGCGGCAGGTGTTCGCTGCCTTGCCCCAGTTGCACATCAACCTGGAGATCAAGGGTCGCGGGCCGGCGATGGCGGCGCCGTTGTGTGCCCTGATCCGCGAGCACGCGATGCAGGACCGCGTCGTGGTGGTGGCGGTCGATCAGGATGCGATCGACGCCTTCCGCGTCGCCTGCCCGCAGGTGGCGACGGCTGCCACACGCAATGAGGTGGTGCGCTTTGCGCTGCACAGCGCGGTTTTCCTCGGCGACCGCTACGCACCGCGCGCACAGGTGCTGCAAGTGCCCGAGCGGGTGGGCGGGATCCCGGTGCTGACGCAGCGCTTCCTGCGCGACGCGCGGCGGCTCAACCTGAAGATCGAGGTCTGGACCGTCAACGCGCCCGACGACATGAAGCGTCTGCTGGCGCTGCCGGTCGACGGGATCATGACCGATCGCCCGGACCGCCTGCAGCCGCTGCTCGCCCGCTGAGAGGGCGGCGCAGTGCGCGGTACAAGTCAGAACAGGAAGTAGCGCTGCGCCATCGGCAGCACGGTGGCCGGCTCGCAGGTGAGCAGCTGGCCGTCGGCGCGCACCTCGTAGGTCTGCGCGTCGATGTCCATCTTCGGCGTGTAGGCGTTGTGCACCATGTCGGCTTTCTTCACCGTGCGACATGCCTTCACCGCCGACAGGTGCTTGTGCAGGGCGAGGCTCTCGGCCGCGCCGCTGGCCAGCGAGGCCTGGCTGACGAAAGTGATCGAGGTCGGGCCCACCGCGCCGCCGAAGCTGCCGAACATCGGCCGGTAGTGCACCGGCTGCGGCGTCGGGATGCTCGCATTCGCATCGCCCATCGCGGCGGCGGCGATGAAGCCGCCCTTCATGACCAGGCTCGGCTTGACGCCGAAGAAGGCCGGGCGCCAGAACACGAGGTCGGCCCACTTGCCGGGCTCGATCGAGCCCACCTCGTGCGACAGGCCCTGCGCGAGCGCCGGGTTGATCGCGAGCTTGGCGATGTAGCGCTTGATGCGCGCGTTGTCATGGCGCTCCGTGTCGCCAGGCAAGGCGCCGCGCTGCGTCTTCATCTTGTGGGCCGTCTGCCAGCAGCGGATCGTCACCTCGCCGACGCGGCCCATCGCCTGGCTGTCGCTCGAGAACATGCTGAGCGCCCCCAGGTCGTGCAGCACGTCCTCGGCGGCAATCGTCTCGCGCCGGATGCGGCTCTCGGCGAAGGCCAGGTCTTCGGCGATGCCGGCATCGAGGTGGTGGCACACCATCAGCATGTCGAGATGCTCGTCGATCGTGTTGACGGTGTACGGCCGCGTCGGGTTGGTGGAGGAGGGCAGGACGTTGGCCTCGCCGACCACCTTCATGATGTCGGGCGCATGACCACCGCCGGCGCCTTCGGTGTGGAAGCTGTGGATCGTGCGGCCCTTGAACGCGGCGATCGTGTCCTCGACGAAGCCGCTTTCGTTCAACGTGTCGGTGTGGATCGCGACCTGGGTGTCGGTTTCCTCCGCGACCGACAGGCAGCAGTCGATCGCCGCCGGCGTCGTGCCCCAGTCCTCGTGCAGCTTCAGGCCCACTGCGCCGGCCTCGATCTGCTGGCGCAGGGCTTCGGGCCGGCTCGCATTGCCCTTGCCCATGAAGCCCAGGTTCATCGGGAACGCATCGGCCGCGCGCAGCATCTGTGCGATGTTGGCCGGCCCCGGGGTGCAGGTGGTGGCGAAGGTGCCGGTCGCCGGGCCGGTGCCGCCGCCGAGCATCGTCGTCGTCCCGCTCATCAGCGCCTCTTCGATCTGCTGCGGGCAGATGAAGTGGATGTGGGTGTCGATCGTGCCCGGCGTGACGATCAGGCCCTCGGCCGCGACGATCTCGGTGCCCGGGCCGATCACGATGGTGACGCCGGGTTGCACGTCGGGGTTGCCGGCCTTGCCGACGGCCACGATGCGGCAGCCCTTGATGCCGATGTCGGCCTTGACGATGCCCCAGTGGTCGATGATCAGTGCGTTGGTGATGACGCAGTCGCAGGCTTCGTGCGTGCCGGGGCCGTTGACCGCCTGCGACTGGCCCATGCCGTCGCGAATGGTCTTGCCGCCGCCGAACTTGACCTCTTCGCCGTAGGTCGTGAAGTCGCGTTCGACCTCGGCGACGAGCGCGGTGTCGGCGAGGCGCACCCGGTCGCCCGTCGTGGGACCGAACTGTTCGGCATAGGCGCGGCGATTGACCTTCACAGCCTGCCCATCACGGCACCCCGAAACCCCCACACCGCGCGCGCGCCGGCGTAGTCGACGAGTTCGACCGTGCGCTGCTGTCCCGGCTCGAAGCGCACCGCGGTGCCACTGGCGATGTTCAGACGCATGCCGCGGGCCGCGCTGCGGTCGAACTTCAGCGCCGGATTGGTTTCGGCGAAGTGGTAGTGCGAGCCGACCTGGATCGGCCGGTCGCCGCTGTTGTGCACCACGAGGGTTGTCGTGCGGCGCCCGGCATTGAGTTCATGGTCCGCGCCGTCGGTGAAGAGTTGGCCGGGAATCATCGGGCCCCGCTCCTCAACGGCCGGCGCGGCGCCATAGCCAGACCGCGATTGCGACCACTGCGACGCCGGGCGCGACGACGTCGCCCGCGTGCAAGTGCGCGGAG
>JAOUIM010000121.1 GCA_029884035.1 Aquincola sp.
CGGCGGGTCCGACGCCGCGATCAGCGATCTCGGCGCGCAGTCATGCGATCAATGGATTGCGGACGGCAAGCGCTGGAAACCGGGAGAAGTCGCGGTCGGCCGACCACAACTCGGCCACGCCGTGCGAAAGGCAGATCGCGGCGATGCGCGCGTCGTGAATCGCCCCCCCGTGTGCCTTGGCCGCCAGCGCCAGCGGCTCCAGATGCTCCAAGTAGTCGTCGACCTCGGCGATGAACGCAAGGTTGGCCAGCGTCTGCAAAGCGCGCAGTTGAGCGAAAGCCGTGCTGGCGGGCGTGGCGGTCTTGTAGATGCGGGTATGTGTGACGATGGCGAAGAACTCGTGTGCACACGGCCAGGGAATGGCCCATGCCCGGGCCCCGACGGCCAGCGACTCCAGTGTCAGGCGTGCACGGTTGTGGAAGGGTGAGTCCGCGCGGTGCGCATAGACCAGGATGTTGGTGTCAACCGCGATCACGGTAGATCTCGTCGCGCATCGTCTCCCAGCCGGCACCCGCGAACTCCGGCGACAAGCCGTCACCCAGGAAAGGCTGCAGGGCAAAAGGCGCGGCACGCTTGCGCCTGCGCGCCCGCAGCGCCAGGCGCAGGCCCTCTTCGATCAGCGCCTTGAGCGTGGAGTTTTCGCGCCGCGCAACAGCTTTGCTGCGCTCCAGAAGGTCGTCCGGCAGTTCGATCGTCGTCTTCATATGGGTTACCCATACGTTTGATACGGGTCGTATGGTAACTGGGTTGCGATGGCCAATCAAGCCGCTTCCAGCCCCGCCAGAGCGTAGGTCATTGCTTCGTCCAATGTCACCGCCCGCCTGCGTGCGAGTCCGAACGGTCGCTTTGGGGCGACGAGATCAGGGCAGCCTATGTCGCCCCAGGGTCGCGGGTTGCCGACCAACTGCGTCGGTAGACCGACTGGCCTATGCCAGATTGCGATCCTTCATCCGCTGGTGGTCGGCGGCACCGTGATGGCCGGATGTGCGCACTCCGGCAACGCTGCAGCGGCCCTGGTCGAATGCGAATGTGGCTCCGCCTGAGCGCGCGGATCGCTCGGCGAGAGCCGTGCGGTCCACCCTCGGGTCAGGTCATTGACTGCTGTCAACACGGTGGCCTGAAGTGTGTAGAGCTTGCAGCCAAGTCGCGAGGATCTTCGCTGTTGCGCCGCGGGAAGCAAGCGGTGAAGTGGCACCGCATTGCCGCCGACCAGGGCGGCGCGACCGCGCAGGTCAATCTCTGCCGCATGTCCAAGCACCGGCGCGGTATCCGGAGGATTCGATCGAGGCTCGCTTCTGGTACTCGCTCGCAGCCACATCGACGACGCTGGACATCGGCGTCCATCGCGTCGCCGTCACCAACCGCGCCGAAGCGACGGCCACGGTGACGGTTTCGCGTGCGGATGCGTAGGTGCTCGCCTGCACATTGAGGACGATCAGCGACAACGATCGCCTGGGCAATTCAAATCGGGGCCAACGGGTCAGGTCTGGAGCGGACCCGGGCGCAGCGCACGATGAGCCATCAGCCCGACGCACCTTCGAGACTCGCCGCAGCCGCCGCACCGCAGCGTCCGGGCGTCGAGCGATGCGGACCCACAAGCCCGCTTTGCAGCTGCGTGGATCTGCGACTGTCGTACGGCAGGCACTGCGTGCTCGATGGCTGCGACTTGTCGGTGTCGCGACGCGAGGTCGTGGGGCTGGCCGGCGAAAACGGCAGCGGCAAGAGCACGCTGGTCAAGTGCCTGCTGGGCTTCCTGCGCCCGTCGGCCGGCCGGGTGCATTGCGACGCGCGGGTGGGTTACTGCCCGCAGGAGAACTACCTGCACCGCAGCTACACGGTCGCCGAGCATCTCGACCTGGTCGGCTCGCTGCGGCGCGGCGGCCAGCCCATCGACGCGGGCTTCGTCGGCCAATGCGTCGCCACGCTGAAGCTCGAGCGCTACCTGGGCTATCCGATCCGCAAGCTCAGCGGCGGCACCTACCAGAAGGTCAAGCTGCTGACGGCCATCGCCCACCGGCCGCCGCTGCTGGTGCTCGACGAGCCGACCGATGGCTTCGACTGGACGATGTACCTGGTCTTCTGGGACCTGATGGCCGAACTGGTCCGCAGTGGTACCGGCGTGCTGATGATCAGCCATTTGCTGCACGACCGCGATCGCTTCGACCGCATCTACGAGCTGCGCGAGGGGAGGCTGCATGCCTGAGTCCGCCCATCGCCGTACCGGCTGGCTCGTCTTGCGCCTGTCGGCGCTTGAGCTGTGGCGCAACCCGCTCGGACTGGTACTGCTGGCGGTGATCCCGGCGGTCTTCATCGGCACGATCTGGTGGACCGCGAGCCAGGATGCAGTGCCGCTGAAGATCTTCTTCGGCAACGAGACGCTGCGGTTGCTGCTCACACAGCGGCAGGTCGGCCTGGTCTTCGTCAGTGCGGCGGTCAGCGGATTCCTTGCCGCGTACTACACGCTGATCCTGTTCCACAACGACTTCGGCTACTTCCGGTTCTGTGCATTCATGGGTCTGAGCCCGCCGCTGTTCACCGCGGCGCGGTTCACGGCCTTTCTCGGCGTCACCGCAGTGCTGGCGGCCGTCACGACCCTCGGTCTGGGTCGCGTCACGGCGCTCGAACACCCCTTGACGGTCTTTGCAGGCTTCCTGCTCATCATCGTGATCTACGGGGCCTATGGCGGCATCGTGGGAATCCTCAGTCGCAGCTTCATGCCGGCCCTGCTGTGGATCGTCCTGCTGGCGCAACTGGATGCAGGATGGCTGCAGAACCCCGTCTACTACTCGGCCGCGCAGGACAGCCGCGTGATCCACTGGTTGCCGGCGTTCTACCCCTGCCAGGTGGTCTTCTCGGCAGCGTTCACGTCGCGTGACAACGGCGCGGCGCTCGGGGGTGCACTCGTCTGGGCGGTGGCGACCGTCGCCGTGCTGATCGCCGCGGTGCAATGGCGCATGCGCGGGCCCCTCAACGCCGGCGGACGGTTGGACTGGGGCTGATCCCCACTGCCGAGAAGAACATGTTGCTCGAGAAGTGGTACGCCGATGTCGTGGACCCGAACGGCGCCGACATCTTCTACCGTGCCAACCTGAAGCTCGGCCCCGCGGTCATCGGCTATCGCGGGCACATCGGCAGCGGCGGACGCGTGCGTTCAACGATCGTGCCGGGTGGCGTGGAACTCCCGCGCGAACTCGACGGTGCCGTCGTCTGGCCGGCGTCCGGTGCCGAGGACGGCCAAGCCTTGCGCTGGTCCGACAGCCGATCGCGCGAGATCGAACTCTGGCGCGACGACAGGCAGTTGCTGACCTGGAACCCGATGGTCCTGAACGGTGCCGTGTCGGGACTGCGGCGGCTGCCCGAAGCCCGCGGCTACGTCGAGAAGCTCACGCTGAATTTCGGTCCATGGCGGCTGGGGCTGCAGCGGCTCAAGTGGGGGCGTTTCTGCGGGCAGCGCCACAGTCTCGTGTGGATCGAGTGGGAAGGCCGGATCGCAAAGCAGATCGCCTTGCTGGATGGGCAGGCCATCCCACTCCACGCGGCCTCGCGCGAGCGCATCGACTGCGCGGGCCCCAGCCTCCACTTAACCGAACGGCGAGCGCTGGTCGAGGAGCCGATGTCCGACGGCGCGCTGCGCGGTCTGCGTCTGCCGCGACGGCTGGCCGCGTTGCAGTTCTTCCGCGGGCTGGAGACCAAGTGGATCGCGGTGGGCGCGCTCGAGCTCGGCGGCGAAGCCGCGGATGCGGGCCACGTCATCTTCGAGGAGGTGGTGTGGTCGTGAAGGACTTCGTCGGCAAGCTCGCCTACGGCGCGCTGTTCTGCGTCCTGCTGCCGGCCATGCTCGCGCTGTGGGCGTACCGGCTGGACGCGTCCGGCATGAGCTTCTGGCCCCAGCCGTTTTCGCACTGGGCCGGCCTGGTGGCGCTGCTGGCCGGGTTCGCGATGATGGCTGCCGCGATGTGGGCGCTGTGGACGAAGGGCAAGGGCCTGCCGATGAATGCCTACCCGACCACGCGTTTCGTCGACAGCTCGGTCTATGCTTTGGTGGCGCACCCGATCTACCTGGCCTTCGTCGTGATGGTGGCCGGGGCCTCGGTGCTGGCGGATTCACCCGCCGGACTGTGGCTCGTGACGCCGGTCGTGGCGCTCGGCGCCATGGCGTTGGTCTGCGGCTACGAAGGCCCGCGCTTGCGCGAACGCTTCGGCACACCGGCTACGACGCCCTGGCTGGGGTTGCCGGCGAAGGGCGACGCCCGGCCGTCGATGCCGCGGCGCATGGCCGCCGGCGTGACCGCGTTGGGGCCATGGGTGCTTACGTACGCGTTGTTGTCAAGGCTGCCGGCGCCCGCGGGCGCGGCAGAACTGCGTCTGGGCTGGGAGGCGCAACTGCCACGGCCGGAGTGGGCGCTGTGGCTCTACTCGTTGGCCTATGTGCTGGTCATCGCGAGTCCGCTGGCGGCCCGGACGGGCGATCAACTGCGCCGGTTCGTCCGCGGGGCCTGGCTGGCGACCGGGATCGGCTTTCTCCTCATGTTGACGCTGCCGGGACAGGCCGACTTCCTGGCCGGCGACTATTCGCGCATCGGGCGCTGGCTCGCCGAAGTCAACCGGAGCCTGGACGCGCAATGGTTGGCGTTTCCCTCGTTTCATGCGGCATGGGCCGTGTTCGCCGCCGGCGCGCTGGCGCAGTCCTTGCCTCGCCTCGGCACCTTGTGGTGGCTGCTGGCGGCGGGCATCGGGGCGTCGTGCGTGCTGACCGGCTCGCACGCCGTCGTCGACGTCCTGGGCGGCATGACGCTGGGCGCACTGTGCTGGAAGCACGAGCTTGCGTGGCGCGCCCTGGTACGGGCCGGCGAGCGCCTCGCCAACTCCTGGAGCGCCGTGCGCCTGGGCAAGTTGCGCGTCATCAGCCACGCGCTGTGGTCCGCCACGGCTGGAGTGGTCGGCGCGCTGCTGACGCTCTATCTCGCCGGCCCACAGACGCTGCTGCCATGTGGCATCGTGCTGGCCATCGCACTGCTGAGTGCGGGAGCCTGGGGGTATCTGCTCGAAGGCGGTGGCCGGTTGTCGCGCCCGTTCGGCTACTACGGCTTCCTGCTCGGCACGCTGATCGCGCTGGTGGTCATGGCGCTTGCCGGCGTCAGTGGGTGGCAGACGTTGACAGCGGCCCTGGCTGCCGCGGCGCCTGTCACGCAGGCCATCGGACGCCTGCGCTGCATCGTGCAAGGCTGCTGCCACGGCCGGCCCGCATTCGCGGCATATGGATTTCGGGTCACCCACAAGATGTCGCGCGTCACCGCGCTCGCGCGTCTGGCTGGCGTGCCGATCCACCCGACCCCGCTGTACTCGATCGTCGGCAACGTCGCGCTGGCGCTGATCCTGCTGCGGCTGTGGCACACCGGCGCGCACTGGACGCTCATCGGCGGCCTGTACCTGGTGCTCGCGTCGTTGGCCCGGTTCGTCGAGGAGCAGTATCGCGGCGAGCCGCAGACCGTGAAGTGGCACGGCTTGCCGATCTACCAATGGCTGGCCATCGGATGCGCCGTGCTGGGCATCGTGGTCTCGATGCTGCCGGGCGCACCGGTGGTGCCTGCGCAGTGGTTGTCCTTCAGCGGGTTGGCACTGGCCGCGTCGATCGGGCTGGCTGCGGCCTTCTTGATGAGCGTCGATTTTCCCGACTCGGCGCGGCGGTTCTCCAGGCTGACGGTCAGCGGAACCTAGCGCGCGAGCGCCACCTGTTGGGCTGTCGACTGTGCTGGCACGGGCTGCGCAGTGCGGCGCCGCTGCGTATTGACCGACAGACTCGCAGCGGCGCCCATGCCGCCAGCCGTTGCTTCCGATCAACGCGTACAGCCAGCGATGCGGCTAGGTTTCATTCGCACGGTTCTGCGGGAAGACTTGAGCAAGAAGGGGGCTGAACCGCCCGACGGCATTCAAGACGATGCCCTCGGCGAATGGTCGGCAAGCGCTATGTCGCTGATCACCAGAGTGCTCATTCTCGCCAGCGAGGCGCTGATCACACTGCAATGCGGTTGCAGCCATCCGCGGTATTACGCCGACGCCGAGTATTCGTTGGCGACGCATGACCACTTCGCTGCTCAAGGCCACGTCGCCGTCTACTACCCAGGCGAGATCGCGCTCGCGTTTCCTGGCTATGTGGTCGGGATCGAAACCAGCGACCGGTCCGCGCTCTTGCACGGCGGGGATCTGGTCGTCGACGACTTGCACGAGTTTGGGCGGACGCTCGTGCGTTTGACCTCGGGGCTGCGCGAAGGCGCGCCACGCACGGAGTCGTTCGCTTCCGCCGAGATCAATCGATTGCCGTTCATCTCTCAGGTGCTGCGCTACACGGGCCGGCCGCAGGGGGCGGGTAATTGCGCCGTGTACAGCCTTTACCAGGCCGCATGGCCGCCGCTGATGGAGTTTTGCGACGGTCGCAAACGCCCGCAGATCGATGACTTGTCGACGTACCGATCGGCGTTCTCGGACAGCTGGAGTGCGATCGACGCTCTGAAGGAGGCATTGAGCGAGGACGCGGCGACCGGCAACTACACGCATCTGATCGTCGCGATGATGGGCTGGCGTACGCCGCAGGAAGAAGCGATTCGCAACTTCAATTCCCTGGTGCGGTCGACCCAATTGGCGGCCAAGGGCGAATTCCGACCGCTGTTCGTGGGCATCACCTGGGCCGGGCCGTGGGCCGGCAGGTGGTTTGACCCCTTGATGGAGGCCCTCAGCTACCCCAGCATGGCAGACTTGGCCGACAGTCTGGGGCTCACGTGGTTGGGCGTGCTGACCGAGGAGGCCGTCATCCCATTGGCGGGCAGGCTGTCGGTCAACTTCGTCACCCACAGCTTCGGTGCTCGCGCGGCGTCGATGGCGATTTGCATCGGGCCAGCGATCCGGCGCGACGCGTCGGATGCACGGGCGCCGGCGAACGGATCGATCGACCGGCTCATTGGCTTCGAGGCGGCTTTCTCGCTGCAACGTTTCAAGGACGAGCCGCTGGTCTTTTGGTACGAGGACATCACTTTCCCGCGCAGCTGCGGACGCGCCAAGTCGGTCGTTCTGACGACGACTGCGCACGACACGGCCACAAAGTTCATCGTGTGGGCCGATCTTGCAGGCAACTACAGGCACTTCAAGTCGTTCTGCCGAACGAACGCAGGCACGGTCGTGAGCTGTGCGTCGGTCGACGAGACGGGCGCCATCCAGAACGAATACGACGCGAGCATGAAAGTGCTGTACCTGGATGCGACCAAGCTGATCCGCTTCAGGGCGCCAGGGACTGATGGCGGCGCTCACTCGGACATCTTTCGCCCGCCCACGGGGCGCTTGATTTGGGACCTGATCTCGAAGCCCCCGAACGCGGCACACGCAGCTGCCGAAGGTCGATGAGTTCAAGGCCTGCCCATCCAACGATGCCGGCCGGGGACGACGCGGCGACGGCCGCGCGGGCATGGGGCCTGTACGTCGACGCGGGCGCCGCGCGGACGCTCGAGCAGGCGCTGAAGTCCGCCGCCGCCATCGAGAGCGCTTTCCTGAAGGCCTCCGCCCTGCGTGATATCGCCTACGCGCAGGCCCAGGCCGGTGACGTTTCAGCGGCACTGAAGACGGCCGACACCATTGTGGAGGCCGGCTCGAAGGCCCCCGCCCTTCGTGATATCGCCGTGGCGCAGGCCGAGGCCGGTGATGTGTCCAGGGCGCTGAAGACGGCCGACACAATTGCAGATGCGAACCGGAAGGCGGACGCGCTGCGTGCGATCGCCGAGGCGCAGGCCAAGGGTGGTGACGTGTCAGCGGCGCTGAAGACGGCCGACACCATTGCGGATGCTGGCTCGAAGACGTACGCGTTGCATGCGATCGCCGAGGCGCAGGCCAAGGGCGGTGACGTGTCAGCGGCGCTGAAGACGGCCGACGCCATTGCGGATGCTGGCTCGAAGGTGGACACGTTGCGTGCGATTGCCGAGGCGCAGGCCAAGGCCGGCGACAGGGCCGGCGCAGCGCGAACGTTCGAGCAAGCGCTGCAGGCCGCCGCCGCCATCTCGAACGAGTATGGGAAGGCCAACGCCCTGCGTGCGATTGCCGAGGCACAGGTCAAAGCCGGTGACAGCGCCGGCGCTGCGCGGACGCACGAGCAGGCATTGCAGGTCCTCACCGCGGTCGAGACGACGGGCGCTTGGGGTTCGCTTGATCGCGTCGCCAGCATTGCGTTGCTTGCAGCAGACCGTGTCGACGCGGGGGACCTGCGGGGAGCGCTCGCTTGGGCCGCGGCTCACGGTGCAGACCCCGTGGCCAAGACCAGCGCGCTGGTGGGCATGGCGGCAGCGCTGCTTCAGCCGCGCGAAGAGCCCTTCCTGCGTGGCGTGGAGAAGCTTCTGCCGCCAGGCTTAAGGGGCGATCGCTGAGGCAGTCGAATGAATGAGATCTGTCTTATCGTCGGCTCGGCGTCGCGATCGCGTCGCACGGCGGCGCTGCTGGCGTGGGTCGTGGCTGCGACGATGGCGGGGTGCGCCGCGCCGCCGCCCGTTTCGTTGCCGGTCGACCGCATCGTGCAGGCGCGCGAGATCCTGCGGGAGGCCCGAGCGAGCGCCGCGGGGGTCGAGGAGGCCTATCTGAAAGACTTGGCGTTCATGGTGATCGCGGAGTGGCAGGTGGTTGCCGGCGAAGTGCCCAACGCGCTTGAAACTGCAGCTGCCATTGCGGACGCTGGCTCAAGGGGCGAGGCATTGACGGCGATTGCCGAGGCACAGATGAAGGCCGGCGACTATTCAGGAGTACTGAAGACCGCCTCCGCCTACATGAGCGCAGACCGGAAGATGTACGCCCTGCGCGGGATCGCCGAGGCGCAGGCAAAGGCAGGCAACGCCTCAGCGGCATTGCAGACCGCCGCTTCCATTGCTGACGCTGATGTAAGGGCCGCCGCCCTGCGCGCGATCGCCGAGGCACAGGCCAAGGCCGGCGACAGGGCGGGCGCCGCGCGGACACTCGAGCAGGCGCTGCAGTTCGCCGCCATCGCGGATGCTTCCGAGAAGGGCCTCGCTCTGCACAGGATGGCCGACGCACAGGCAAAGGCCGGTGACTTTTCTGCGGCGCTGAATACCGCCGCCACCATCGAGGACCCTGGCTGGCGGGC
>JAOUIM010000494.1 GCA_029884035.1 Aquincola sp.
CGCAGTCACCGTTGCGTCGGATCGGCACTCAATGGTGCGCGCACTCAATGTGCGCCAGGGGAGTAGCGCGCACAGTCACGCGGTTTTCGGAGTGGCTGTGCCACCAGAAGTGGAGGATCGCATGTGGCGAATCCGACTTCAGTTCCTCGCGCTCGTGGTCATCGCGACAAGTTGCGGCGGTGGCACCGGCAGCACCAGCGGGGGCGGTACCGATCCAGGCACAACCGCCACGCTCCAGTGGGAAGCGCCGGCCGATCCGAACGTGCGCGGCTTTCGGGTCTACTACGGCACGGCGTCGCGTGCGTATTCGCAAACCAAGGGTGCCGGGATCGACGCCGGCCAGGCCACCCGGTTCGTCATCGCCAATCTCCAGGGTGGACGCACCTACTACTTCGCGGTCACGTCCTACGATGCATCGGGCAACGAAAGCGACTACTCGAACGAGGCGACCAAGGACATGAAGTGACGGCGTGCACCTGGAGGGCTTCGGGATGATGTCGGCACCCACGCGTCGGGAAATCGACCATCGCACGATCAAGCTCATCGTGGGCGTCGTTGCGATCAGCCTGGCGGGCCTCACGAGCTGGTTCGCCAGCACCGCGATCACGTCGATCAGCGCGTCGTACTACGAAGGCGGCTGGTCGCAGAGCATCTTCATCGGCTTTCTCTTTGCCATCGCCGCGTTCCTGCTCGCGTACAACGGCGTGTCGCGGACCGACATGGTGCTGAGCAAGGTGGCGGCCGTGGCCGGACTGGGTGTGGCCCTGTTTCCATGCAAGTGCGAAACCCATGACGAGCTCGTGCCGCATGTTCACGGCATGTCCGCGGCGGTCATGTTCCTGATCCTGGCTTACTTCTGCTACGGGTTCTTTCGCAGGGCAGGCGCCAAAGGGCACCCCCAGGCCAACGCTCGCGCAACGCTCTACGCGCTTTGCGGAATGGCGATCCTCTTGTCGATCGTCGTGCTGGCGCTCGACCACTTCACGGGCGGCGCATTCAGGGCGCGCGTTCCCAGACTGACCTTCTATGGCGAGGCCACCGGCCTCGTGGCCTTTGGCATCTCGTGGCTCACGGCCAGCCGCGTGCTGCCCGTGTTGACGCGCCAGGACGAGCGGTTCTCGCCGTTCAGTGAAACGAATCCTGACTGATGCGCCGGACCTGCCGGGTGCGACCGGCGCAGTTGCGAAGGAGCGGGAGGGCGCGAGCGTGCTGAAAGCAGTGGTTGGAAACGGCAAAGGAGGACGCGTCGTCGTCATGGACTCGATCACTCAGCTGATGCCGGAAGACGCCTGGGCCGTTGTCGTGTCCGCGTCGCACGGGGGCGTCAGCTCAGGAGAAATCGCGCTCGGCCAACCCCTGGCTGCGGCATTCTTCAATGACGCCGGGGTTGGCAAGGACAACGCCGGCATCGCGGCACTGGAGATGCTGCAGCGAGAGGGCGTCGCGGCTGGTACGGTGTCGCACACGAGCGCGCGGATCGGCGACGGTGCAGACATGTGGAGCAACGGCGTCATTTCCCATGTCAATCAGGCGGCCCGCCTGCTGGGTCTGAAGCCCGGGTCGGGACTGCGCGCCGTGCTCGTCGACTTGGTCTCGCGCGAGGCATTCGAGCACCGGCCGGCCACTCCCGCGCCTTGAGTCACGGGCCCAAGGAACCCGCCGACGCAGATAACGCACCGCGTCGTCCGGCGCAGGCTTGGCCCTGCGCGGCGTAGAAGGACTCAAAGCTACCGTCGTGCTGCTGCCTGTCCTGGTCGAGCACGGTCCCACGCACCGATCTACCTCCATGGGCCCCGGCCGCCACGTCGGCCGCGGTATGGCGGACACCTGCCGTTCTCGATTGAAACAATGACAACGGCCGGCAACCCATGAAAACAGAGATCCCCGTTTGTCAAGACGAAACGGCACATCAAAGAGGGGGTTGACGGTCATCCGGCAACCCTTTGTCCGGTGGGCGCTCCAGCGCGCTCGAGAAATCCTTCACGAACAGGACGGGTGCGTTCAGCGTTGGCCGGCGCGGGCCTCGTAACCGCGCAACAGGTTCGCTTACGGCGCGAGCGCAGCGCGATCCGAGACTGCGTGTCACCCGACGGGTCCGAGTTGCACATGGCGCCTCGCAGACCGGATCGGGGCCTCGATACAACTGCAGCCGGACATATGCCCCCCCCAATGCGCCACACCCGCCTTCCCAACGCCAAGCTCGCGCCGCTCGCCGCGCTGTTCCTTGCGGTCGCGGGATGCGGCGGCAGCTCGGACGTGAGTGGCGATCCGAACGCACTGCAGCGCGAAGAAGCCGAGCGCAGGTACGACAGGACAGCGCCGACTCTGACGATCACCTCGCCGTCCTCCGTCTCGCCGATCGCAACGACACAAAGCTCGGTCCAGCTCGGTGGCACCGCCTCGGACAACAGACAAGTCGCGCGGGTCACTTGGATCAGCTCCACCGGCAGCTCCGGCATTGCGACACTGAGCGGAAAGGGGACCTCGGTAACTTGGACCACGGCACCGCTGCCGCTTGCCGCCGGACCCAACACGGTCACGATTCGCGCTTACGACAGAGCGGGTAATGCAACCAGCGAGTCGCTGGAGGTGGATTACTCCGCCGTACAAGCACAAGCGCCTGCACCCGCGCCTGCGCCTGCGCCT
>JAOUIM010000100.1 GCA_029884035.1 Aquincola sp.
AAACGGGCGTTCGCACCGGGGGCCGGCACGCCCACCGTGATCATCAGGCCATCGACAGTGTCGCCACTGGCAATGCTTCGCACGAGGCCGTCGCTGCGTCGCGTCAGAAGGTACTGGCCCGCACTGGCCGGATCGGCGCGCAGGTCGTACTCGCTGGCCTGCAACTTCGTCGCATCGGCGATCGCGAGCGACACGCTGGCGATCGGGTTGCCGAAGGCGTCGCGTGCGTTGTTCTGCGACGGCACGGCCTGCGCCGGGCCGAATGCGAACAGCGGCGCGCCGGGACCCGGCGGGCTGCGCAGGTCCAGCCCGAGCGCCTGCTGGTCATTGAGCCGGGTGCCGACAGCGACCGCAAGGCGGCCGACCGCGCTGCGTGCGTTGACGAGGTCTTCGTTCTGGAAGCGCAGCAGCCCGCCGAGCCGGCCGCCTGCCACGAGTGCTGCAGGAAGCGGCCGCGGCTGGGCGCCGTCGACCACCGCCACCGCCTGGCGAGACGGATCGAATTCGTCGCCGACCAGCGCGAGCGGCGTCGCAGTCGTTCCCAGCACGAGCCGCTGGCCGCTGGCCATGAAGACGCCCAGCGTACCGTCGTCGGCCTCGATCGTGGTCACCTGAACCAGTTCGCTGAGCTGCGACAGCAGGCGGTCGCGCTCGTCGAGCAGGTCGTTGGGCGGCTGACCGGTGCCCTTCTCGCGCGCGATCTTCTCGTTGACCTGGGCGATTCGGCCAGTGAGTTGGTTGACCTGCGTCACAGCGACCGAGAGGTCCTGCGCCACCCCGGCCTGCAATGCGCTGATCTGGTTCGATGCGCTCGCGTAACGCTGCGCCATCTCCTGTGCGCGCAGCAACACCACCTGCCGCGTGGCCGCGTCCTGCGGCTGGCTGGCCAGGTCGACCATCGCATTGAGCAGCTGGCCTGTGGCGTAGCCCAGGCCCTCCTCACCCGGCGGGAAAACCCCTTCCAGGCGCGTGAGCTGCTCGAGCCGGGTCTGGTCGGCCGAGGCCTGCGCAGTGGCCAGCGCGGCCTCGCGCGTGAGGTATTCGTTGTGCGCCCGCGTGACCGTCGCCACGTCGACGCCCTTGCCGAAGAACCCGGCACCGCCGAACTGGCCCGCCGCCGTCTGCAGTTCCACGCGCTGGCGTGAATACCCGTCGACGTTCGCGTTGGCGATGTTGTGGCCGGTGGTCTGCAGGGCGGCGTAATTGGCGAACATCGCCCGCATGCCGATCGACGTCAGGCTCGATCCGCTCACGGGCGCCTCCCCATGGCCGTGCGTCGCACAGCGGCTGACGAGTCGACTCGCTTCACATCAAACCCCTTCAGGCCATCGAGCGCTGCAGGCGCAACGTCGTGTTGATCACACGGCCGAGCTTGTCGGCGTAGGCCGGGTCGGTGGCATAGCCGGCGCGCTGCAGTCCTTGCGCGAACAGCCTTGCGTCGGCCGCCTGCGCCACGACCTCGCGATAGCGCGGACTCGTCCTCATCAGCTTCGCGTAGTCCGCAAAGGACTCGTCGTAGCTCGAATAGGCGCGGAACGCCTGCACCAGCTTGCGCGGCTGGCCATCGACGACCTCGGTAGTCGTCACGCGCGCGACCGGACCCTTCCAGTCGGCGCCGGCCTTGACGCCGAACAGGTTGAAGCTGTTCGAGCCGTCGGCCATGCGGATTTCCTTGCGGCCCCATCCGGTTTCGTGCGCCGCCTGCGCGACCATGAAGGTCGCGGGGATGCCAGTCTGCCGCTCGGCTCGCTGCGCGGCCTCGGTGTGGCGGGCAACGAACTCGCTCGCGCTGGCCGGCGAACGCAGCGGCGTGCGCTGCGTGACGGTGTTGTTCGCCGGCGGCGATGTCGCGGACTCGCGGGTCAGACCGGTCTGGCGCTCGAGCTGGCGCGCGATCGCCTCGGACAGGCCGCCCTTCAGGCCGGTCATCTTGCCTGCGAACTCGGTGTCGAGCAGTTCGGTGCCCATTTGCGTGCCTTCGTTGTCGAGCAGGCCCGAGCTCATCGTGGCCTGGCGCATCGACTTCATCAGCTCCTGCATGAACAGGCCCTCGAACTGCTTGGCCGCCTCCTTGATCGCGGCCTTGGGGTCGCGCGCGGCCATACTGCGCAGGTTCTGCAGGGGATCGGCGCGCAGGCTGGCGGTCATCGTCAGATCACCTCGATCTCGGCCTGCAACGCACCGGCGCTCTTCATCGCCTGCAGGATCGCGAGCAGGTCCTGCGGCGTCGCTCCGAGTGCATTGAGCGCCTTGACGACGTCGGCGAGCTTGGCCCCTGCGGGCATCTGCACGAGCGAGCCGCCCTGTTGCGTGATCGAGATGTCGGCCTTGCTGGCCTGCACCGTCTGGCCCTGCGCGAGCGCGTTGGGCTGGCTGATGACCGGCGTGTTGCTGATCGTCACCGCCAGACTGCCGTGCGCCACCGCGCAAGGCGCGAGCGTCACGGCCTCGTTCATCACGATCGAGCCGGTGCGCGCATTGAGCACGACGCGCGCAGCGGGCCGCGCAAGCTCGAGCGAAAGGTTCTCGATGTCGGCGAGAAAGGCCACGCGGGCATTCATGTCCTGCGGCGCACGCACACGCACGACGCGACCGTCCTGCGCCCAGGCCGTGCCCTCGCCCTTGGCCTGGTTGATCGCGCGCGCAACGTCGCGCGCCGTCGCGAAGTCAGCGCTCGTGACGTCGAGCTGCAGGTACTCGCCCTGCGCCAGCGGGGTGGGCACGGCGCGCTCGACGGTGGCACCGGCCGGCACGCGGCCGGCCGACAGGTGATTGATCGTGACCTTGGAGCCGGCGGCCGAGGCCCCGGCGCCTCCCACGATCAGGCTGCCCTGCGCCATCGCGTAGACCTGGCCATCGGCACCCTTGAGCGGGGTGGCCACGAGCAGGCCGCCGCGCAGGCTCTTCGCATTGCCCAGCGACGACACGTTGACGTCGATCGCCTGGCCGGGCTGCGCGAACGGCGGCAGCGACGCGGTGACCATCACTGCGGCCACGTTCTTGGCCTGCAGCTGCACGCCCGGCGGCACCGCCACCCCCATCTGCTGCAGCATCGCCGCCAGGCTCTGCGCGGTGAAGGGCACGCCCTGGCTCTGGTCACCGGTGCCATCGAGCCCGACGACCAGGCCATAGCCGACGAGCTGGTTGCTGCGCACGCCCTGCACCGACGCGACTTCCTTGATGCGTGTGGCCGCATGCGCCGGGACGGGCCACCACAGAGCGGCGCTCGCTGCGAGCGCGGCTAACGCGATCAGGACACGCAACGCGCGCTGCACGAGGCGAACGGCGTGATCGCTTTCCGCCGGGCCACCCCAAGGAAGGCGCGCCCCATGGGCCCCGAAGGGAGCCTGATCGGTCCCCGGGGGTCGCGAACGAAGTGAGCCAGGGGGTCTCATATCGGCATCACGCTGAGGAAGAAGCGAGACAGCAGCCCCATCACCTGGGCGTCGGCTTGCTGGCCGCGGCTGCGGTGCTCGACGCGCACGTTCGCGACCTGCGTGCTGGGCACGCTGTTGCCGGGCTGGATCGCGCGCGGGTCGACCTGGCCCGAGAAGCGAAGCACGTCGACGTTGGCGTTCACGCCGATCTGCTTTTCGCCCTGGATCAGCAAATGTCCGTTGGGCAGCACGCCCGTCACGAGCACGGTGATCGTGCCGTTGAAGTCGTTGCTGCTCTCGGTGGCCCCCTTGCCGCCGAAGGTGTTGGCCGAGTTGCCGCCGATCGTCGCGCGGCCGAACGAGTTGCTGCTGATTCCGGGCAGCGCGGTGACCGCGCCGGCCAGCGTGCCGTTCTTGTCGACCGACGAGGTGGACTTCTGGCTCGCGCTGACCTTCTCGACGATCTGGATCGTCAGCGTGTCACCGGGCAGGCGCGCGCGATGGTCCTCGAACAGCGGACGGTACGCGGCGGCCTGGTAGATCGCCCCATTGACCGCCACCGGCGCTGGCGGTGCAGCCGGCACGACGGCCGGCATCGCGCCGACATCGACCGGCGGCACGCGATAGTCGTTGACCGTGGCGCAGCCGGCAAGCAGGCTGACAAACACGGCCGCGGCCCTGACGGCGATCGACCGCATGATTCCATCCAGCAGACGCCGCGGATCCGGCTCTGCCGGGCCGCTGGCGTCGCCCCCTTGAGGCGGAGCGGCGAGGCCGCAACGGGGGTGATTCACAGCTGCCCCAGGCGTTGCAGCATCTGGTCGGATGTCTGGATCGCCTTGGAATTGAGCTCGTAAGCGCGCTGCGTCTGGATCATCGCGACGAGCTCCTCGACCACGTTGACGTTGGACGTCTCGACAAAGCCCTGCTGCAGCATGCCCAGGCCGTTCGATCCGGGCACGCCGGCGCTGGGGGCGCCCGACGCGGCCGTCTCGCCCCACAGGTTCTGGCCCTTGGGATCGAGCCCGGCCGGATTGACGAACGATGCCAGCGTGAGCTGGCCGATCGACTGCGGCGCGGCCTGTCCGCTCAGCACCACCGACACGGTGCCATCGGGCGCAATCGTCACGCTCTGCGCGCCCGCCGGGATCGTGATGCCGGGCTGCACGATGTAGCCGTTGTTGGTGACGAGCTGGCCGTTGGCGTCGACCTGCATCGACCCGTCGCGCGTGTAGGCCGTGGTGCCGTCGGGCATCTGCACCGACAGGAAGCCCTGGCCCTTGATCGCGACGTCGAGGTTGTTCGAGGTCTGCTCGAGGTTGCCCTGGGTGAAGATGCGCGAGGTCGCCACCGGACGCACGCCCAGACCGACCTGCAGCCCGGTGGGCAGCTGGGTCTGATCGCTGCTGGCCGCGCCGGCCTGGCGCAGGTTCTGATAGATGAGGTCTTCGAACACCACATGGCCGCGCTTGAAGCCGTTGGTGCCGACGTTGGCCAGGTTGTGCGAGATGGTGTCCAGCTGGGTCTGCTGGGCTTCCATGCCGGTCTTGGCAATCCATAGCGAACGGATCATGAGGACGCTCCTTGAGGTCTTGGAGCGATCTTCGTTCGCACTGGAGGTTCGCGAGTCCTCGATAAGCGGTGTGAACCGGGGGCTGTTAACCGCCTATCCCTCAGGCCGGGATGCGCGTGCCGCATCCCGCGGCCCTCAGACCTGCATGTTCATGATGTCGGTGTAGGCGCGCACGAACTGGTTGCGCACCGCGAGCGCGGCCTGGAAACCGATCTGGGCCTTCTGCATCGACACCATTGTCTGTTCCAGGCTGACCGCCGGGTTGTCGAGCTGCAGTTCGCGCTGCAGGCGCTGCGACTCCACCTGCTCGTTGCTGATCGACTTGAGCGCCTGCGCCATCGCCGTCGCGAACCCGCCTTGGGGACCGGCCGCCTTGCGCGCCGACAAGGGCTGACCGTCGACGCCGAGCCCCGCGCGCGCGGCGGCCTGGGCGAAGTCGAAGGGTTTGAGCGAACCGATGCCATCCATGAGTCGTGACTCCTGTCACGCCCGCGCGGTGATGGCGCATGCCACCCGTTGCGGGCCATGGTCGGCACTGTAGGGCGGCAGCGCGTGTCGCATCGCTTCGAACAGGCGCGCCTTTGGCCGACTGTTCTGGCTATAGAAACGCCGCACCGCGCCGAACAATGGCGCCCATGACGGAAAACGCCCTGACCCAGGTCGGCACGCCCGCACCTGCGGCGCCGCAAGGTGCCGGACTCGATCGCTTCGCCGCGATGCCGGCCGGCGCGAAGTTCAAGCTCGGCCTCGCGGCGGCAGGCCTCGCCGCCGTGGTGGTCGCGCTGTCGATGTGGAGTTCGCGCGGTGACTACAAGGTGCTGTACGCGAACCTGTCCGAGAAGGACGGCGGCGCGATCATCGCCCAGCTTTCGCAGATGAACATCCCTTATCGCCACGCCGACGGCGGCAACGCGATCCTCGTGCCGTCGAGCCAGGTGCACGACGCGCGCCTGAAGCTCGCCTCGGCCGGCCTGCCCAAGGGCAGCGTCGTCGGTTTCGAGCTGATGGACAACGCCAAGTTCGGTCAGACCCAGTTCCAGGAACGCCTGACGTTCCAGCGCGGCCTCGAAGGCGAGCTCACGCGCTCGATCCTCGCGCTGGGTGCGGTGCAGGCCGCCCGCGTGCACCTGGCGCTGCCGCAGGCCAACGGCTTCTTCCGCGAGCAGCAGAAACCGTCGGCCTCGGTGCTCGTGACGCTGCACCCCGGCCGCACGCTCGACCGTGCGCAGATCGCCGGCATCGTGCACCTCGTCTCCGCCTCGGTGCCCGAACTCACGCCCAAGGCAGTGAGCGTCATCGACCAGACCGGTGCGCTGCTGTCCGGTCCGAGCGAGGCCGCGTCGGGCCAGGGGCTCGATGCGCAGCAGCTTCAATACCTGCAGCAGATCGAGCAGAGCTACCACAAGCGCGTGGTCGACATCCTCGAGCCGATCGTCGGACGCGACAACCTGCGCGCCACGATCGTCGCCGAGGTCGACTTCTCGCAGACCGAGTCGACCTCGGAACAGTTCAAGCCGAACCAGGGCAGCGAGCCGGCGGCCGTGCGCAGCCAGCAGGTCAGCGAATCGGGCGCGGGGGCGCAAGGCGTGCCCTCGGGCGTGCCCGGCGCCGCGTCGAACCAGCCGCCGGTGCCGGCGACCGCGCCGGTCACGGGCCCGGCCCAGCCGCTGCAGGCCGCCGCGACCGGAACGGCAGGAGCCAGCGCCCGCCGCGATGCGGTGACCAACTACGAAGTCGACAAGACGGTGCGCGTGACGCGCAATGCCACCGGCAACGTCAAGCGCCTGAACGCAGCCGTGGTCGTCAACCACCGCGTCACGACGGCGCCCAACGGCAAGACCACGACCACGCCGCTGTCCAACGACGAAGTCGAGAAGCTCACCGCGCTGGTGCAGGAAGCGATCGGCTTTTCCAAGGAGCGTGGCGACTCGGTCAAGTTGATCAACGTGCCGTTCAAGACGGAGCCCCTGCTGCCCAAGTCGGCCGACCTGCCGGTGTGGCAACAAGACTGGTTCGCCGACCTGTTGCGCACCGGCGCCACACCGACCGCATTGGTGCTCGTCGCGCTGCTGATCATGTTCGGCCTCGTGCGCCCGGCATTCAAGGCCGCGGCGAGCGCGGCACCCGCTGCGGCCAAGGGTGCGCGCCTGAGCGTCGTCGCCGACGAGCCGGTCGCGCTGCCCGGCAACGCCACGCCGATGCTCGAGGCACCCCGCAATGACCAGCGCCTGGCCGGCGCGCGCGCGATCGCCAAGGACAACCCGGCGGCGGTGGCCAGCATCGTGCGCGGCTGGGTCAAGGGAGAAGCATGATGAGCGGCGCGCTCGACGAACAAGGCATCGAGGACGCCGCGATCCTGCTGATGTCGCTCGGAGAGGAAGAGGCCGCGGGCGTGTTCCGGCATCTCGAGCCGAGGGAAGTGCAACGCCTGGGCGAAGCCATCGCGCGCATGAAGGCGATCCCGCGCGAGAAGGTCGAGGGCGTGCTCGAACGGTTCACGAACCTGGCCGCCGAGCAGAGCATCCTGGTGCCCGACAGCGGCGAGTACGTGCGCAGCGTGCTGAACAAGGCGCTCGGCGAGGACAAGGCCAGGCTGCTGATCGACCGCATCGTGCAGGGCAAGGACATCGCAGGCATCGAGAGTCTGAAGTGGATGGATCCGGGCGCGGTGGCCGAACTGCTGCGCAACGAGCATCCGCAGATCGTCTCGGCGATCCTGGTCCATCTCGACCACGAGCAGGCGAGCCAGATCCTCAAGGGCTTCGGCGAGCGCCAGCGCAACGAGGTGCTGATCCGCATCGCCACGCTCGACGGCATCCAGCCCTCGGCGCTGAAAGACCTCGACGAGGTGCTGTCCAAGGTGCTCGTGGCCGGCGGCGAGACGCGTCGCGCATCGCGGGGCGGCGTGAAGACCGCCGCCGAGATCATCAACCTGCTGGGCGGCTCGGTCGAGACCTCGGCACTGGACTTCATCCGCGAGGCGGACAACGACCTGGCGCAGAAGATCCTCGACAACATGTTCACCTTCGACGACCTGGAACAACTCGACGACCGGGGCTTCCAGGCACTGCTCAAGGAAGTGCAGAGCGAGTCGCTGGTTGTCGCGCTCAAGGGCGCGACCCCCGAATTGCGCGAAAGGATCTTCAAGAACATGTCCACCCGCGCGGCCGAAACGCTGCGCGAGGACCTCGAGTCGCGCGGCCCGGTGCGCCTGTCGGAGGTCGAGGCCGAGCAGAAGGAAATGCTCAAGACCGTGCGTCGCCTGGTCGACGAGGGACAGATCGTTCTGGGAGGCGGCGGCGATGACGGCTTCGTCTGAGCGGGGCGGCACCACCGCGGCAAGCCCCCACGCGCGGTTCATCCCGCGCGAGGAGCTTTCGGAATTCTCGAGCTGGCGCCCCGATGCGTTCGGCGACACCGGCGGCGGTGCCGCCTCGCCGGACGACCCGCGCCGCTCGGCCGCCCAGCAGGCGGCGGTGCAGAGCGCGCGCCAGGCCGGCTACCAGGACGGCTACCGCGACGGACTCGTCGCCCTCGAGAGCTTCAAGCAGTCGTTCGCCACCCAGATGGCCGCGCAGATCGGCGCGATCGTCGCCGCGTTCGACGCCGAATTCATGCAGCTTGAATCGCAGATCGCCGACACCGTGGCACGCACCGCCACGGCGCTGGCGCGCCAGGTCGTACGCAGCGAACTGAGCACGCGGCCCGAGCTCGTGGCCGCGGTGGCCGCGCAGGCGGTCGAGGCGGTGCTGCTGTCGGCCAAGCACATCCGCCTGCATGTCCATCCCGACGACCAGGCCCTGGTGGCCAGCGGTGCCGACGAGGTGTTGCGCGCGCGCGGCGCCCGGCTGCTGTCCGACCCGAGGATCTCGCGCGGCGGGTGCGTCGTCGAATCGGAGCTGGGTCGCATCGACGCCGGCATCGAAGCGCGCTGGGCGCAGGCTGCGGCCGCGCTCGGGCAGCCGCTGCCGCTGGACGACGGCGCGGAAGGGACCTGATGCCCCTCACGAGCCCGGGTGCCGCACGCACCGATCGCTGGTCGCGCTTCCTGCACGACATCCGGCTGTACGCCGAAGTGCCGCTGCCGATCGAGGCGGAAGGCTCGCTCGTGCGCGTGACCGGCCTCGTGCTCGAGGCCGCCGGAGTGCGCGCACCCGTCGGCACCGTATGCGAGGTCAGCGCTACCGGCCAGCGTTCGGTGCTGGCCGAGGTCGTCGGCTTTCACGGCGACCGCGCCTACCTGATGCCCACCGGCGAAGTTCATGGCCTGGCCAGCGGCGCGCGCGTCGTGCCGCGTCCCGCGCCACTCGCGCCGCCGCGCCTGGGCGTCGAGAACCACCTGTGGCGGCGTCGCGAAGACCGCGGCCTGCACCTGCCGGTGGGCGACGGCCTGCTCGGCCGCGTCGTCGATCCGCACGGCGAACCGATGGACCGCCGCGGCCCGATCGACGACGTGCGCGCCGAGCCGATGATCCGGCGCCCGATCAACGCGATGGACCGCGACCCGATCCGCCAGCCGCTGGACACCGGCGTGCGCGCGATCAACGCGATGCTCACCGTCGGCCGCGGCCAGCGCATCGGCCTGTTCGCCGGCACCGGCGTGGGCAAGTCGGTCCTGCTGGGCATGATGGCGCGCTACACCGCGGCCGATGTCATCGTGGTCGGACTGATCGGCGAGCGCGGCCGTGAAGTCAAGGAATTCGTCGAGGACATCCTCGAGGCCGAGGGCCTGGCGCGCGGCGTGGTCGTGGCCGCCCCCGCGGACGCGCCGCCACTGGTGCGGATGCAGGGCGCGCATTACGCCACCGCGATCGCCGAGCACTATCGCGACCGCGGCATGCACGTGCTGCTGCTGATGGATTCGCTGACGCGCTACGCGATGGCGCAGCGCGAGATCGCGCTGGCCATCGGCGAGCCGCCGGCCACCAAGGGCTATCCGCCGAGCTGCTTCGCCAAGCTGCCACAGCTGGTCGAGCGAAGCGGCAACGGTCGCGACGGCTGCGGCTCGATCACCGCGTTCTATACCGTGCTGTCCGAAGGCGACGACCAGCAGGACCCGATCGCCGATGCGGCACGCGGCATCCTCGACGGCCACATCGTGCTCAGCCGCGACCTGGCCGAGGCCGGGCACTTCCCGGCAATCGACGTCGAGAAATCGGTCTCGCGCGTGATGACCGCCGTCACGGCACGCGAGCACCTGACGCATGCGCGCCGGGCGCGCGCGATGCTGGCCAAGCTCAGCAAGGCGCGCGACCTGATCCAGCTCGGCGCCTACACCCCCGGCCACGACGCCGACCTCGATGCCGCGGTGCGCGCGCGCGACGCGCTGATGCACCTGCTGCAGCAGGACATGCACGAACGCGCCGACCTCGCGTCGAGCCTGCAGCAGCTGGCCGACAGCCTGAGCGCCTGAAGCTCGCG
>JAOUIM010000001.1 GCA_029884035.1 Aquincola sp.
TTGAATGACTGGGCTCAACGAAGCGCGATCGATAGCCTGTCGGCGCGGCGCGCGCTTGCCCCCTTGCTCCCCTGAGCCGGCAAAATCGAGTCACTCGACAAGGAGAATCCATGTCCAAGCTCGTGATGATTCGCAAGTCCCTTCTCGCCGTCGCAGTGCTTTCGCTGACGGGTGTCGCAGCCCAGGCGGCCGACGTTGCCAAGCCTGCCGCGGTTGCCGCGGCGGCCAGCGCGGTCAACGGCGTCAAGCTCGCGACGCTGTGTGCCACCTGCGGCGTCGTTACCGAGGTGAAGAGCGAGAAACGCAAGGGCAAGGCCAGCGGCATGGGCGCGGTGGGGGGCGCCGTGGTCGGCGGCGTGGTGGGCAACAAGATGGGTGACGGCAGCACCGTGGGCACCGTCGGCGGCGCGGCGGTGGGCGGCCTGCTCGGCAACGAAATCGAGAAGCGAACCAAGAGCCACACCGTCTGGGTCACCACAGCAACGATGAAGGACGGCACGGTCAGGAAGTTCGAAGCCGGCGCCGACCCGGGCTGGAAGGCCGGAGCGGTGATCGAAGTCGGTGCCGACGGAAAGCTGACGAAGCGCTAGGCGGCCTCGGGCCTGTTCAGGTCACCGGCGCCGGGTTGAACAGCACGAGCGCATTGGCCAGGCGATGCTGCTCGGCCCAGGTGCGCCGGCCGCTCGCCACGTCGAGCAGCAGCCGGAACAGGTCCCAGCCGGCCTCTTCGATCGACTGTGCACCGTCGGCGATGCGGCCCGCATTCATGTCCATCAGGTCGTGCCAGCGCCGCGCCAGGTCGCTGCGCGTGGCGACCTTGACCACCGGGCACGCGGCCAGGCCGTACGGCGTGCCGCGGCCGGTGGTGAAGACATGCAGGTTCATGCCGGCGGCCAGCTGCAGCGTGCCGCAAATGAAGTCCGACGCCGGCGTGGCCGCGAACACCAGGCCGCGCTGATCGCGCGCGAGTTTCTCCCCGGGCGGCAGCACATGCGAGATGGCCGCGCTGCCGCTCTTGACGACCGAGCCCATCGCCTTCTCGACGATGTTCGACAGGCCGCCGGCCTTGTTGCCCGGCGTGGTGTTGGCGCTGCGGTCGACGCCGCCGCGTGCGAGGTAGGTGTCGTACCAGCCGAGTTCGCGCACGATGGCCTCGGCCACGTCGGGGGTCGCCGCGCGCGAGGTCAGCTGCTCGACCGCGTCGCGCACCTCGGTGTTCTCGCTGAACATCACGGCGGCGCCGGCGCGCACCAGCAGGTCCGTGGCGTAACCCACCGCCGGGTTGGCGGTGGCGCCCGAGAACGCGTCGCTGCCACCGCATTGCACGCCCACGACGAGTTCGCTCGCAGGCACCGTCTCGCGCCGCCGCGCGTTCAGCCGTTCGAGGTGGTGCTCGGCCGTCGCGAGGATCGATCCGATCATCGAGTCGAAGCCGACGTGCTGGTCGTCCTGCAGGCGCACCGCGCCGCCGATCGGGATCGTGCCCGGCGGCAGCAGGCGCTCGGGCTGAAGCTTCTCGCAGCCGAGCGACAACAGCATCACCTCGCCGCCGAAGTTCGGGTTCAGCGCGATGTGGCGCAGCGTGCGGATCGGGATCTCGGCACCGGGTGCGTCGATGGCCACGCCGCAGCCGTAGGTATGTTCCAGGCCCACCACGCCGTCGACGTTCGGGTAGCGCGGCAACAGCTCGCGGCGGATGCGATCGACCGCCACGTCGAGCACGCCCGCGACGCACTGCACCGTCGTGCTGATGGCCAGCAGGTTGCGCGTGCCCACCGAGCCGTCGGCATTGCGATAGCCCTGGAACGTATGGCCCGCCAGTGGCGGCATCGGCGGTGCACGGTGGGTGGCCATCGGCAGGCCGCGCAGTTCGCGCGCAGGCGGCATCTCGAGCAGGCGCTCGTGGACCCAGCGCCCGGCGGTGATCGGCTCGCGCGCGGTGCCGATCGTCACGCCGTAGCGGCGCACCGGCGTGCCGGCACCGATGTCGACGAGCGACACCTTGTGGGCCTGCGGCACGCGCTCGCGCAGCGTCACGCCGCCAGGCAGCACGGTCCCCGCGGGCAGGCCGCCTTCATTGCCGACGATCGCGACGTTGTCGTCGTCGCGCATGCGGATCAGGACCGGCGTCACCGCGGAGACTTCGCCGCTCAGGCGGCACCCTGCACGTTGACGTACAGCGCGTACAGCGAATGGCTGGCCGCCATGAACAGGCGATTGCGCTTGGCGCCGCCGAAGCACAGGTTGGCGCAGCGCTCGGGCAGGTGGATGTGGCCGAGCGCCTTGCCGGCGGGGTCGAAGACGCGCACCCCGTCCAGACGTTCCGACGGCACGCGGCCATTGCTGCCCCAGCCGCACCAGATGTGGCCCTCGACGTCGATCGCGATGCCGTCGAGTGCGCCGCCGTCGGCGGCATCGATCACCAGCCGCTTGTTCGTGAGCGCGCCGTCGGCACCGACGCGATAGGCCCACAGCTTGCGATGCGGCTCGGCCCGGCTCTCGACCACGTAGAGTTCCGACTCGTCGGGCGAGAACGCGAGACCGTTGGGGCCCTTCAGGTCGGTCAGCACCTGCTGCAGCCCGCCCCCGGGCGCGAGGCGGTACACCGCGTGGGGCAGCTCCTGCGCCGCCGGCTCGCCCTCCCAGTGGCCCGCGATGCCGAAGCTCGGGTCGGTGAACCAGATCGCGCCGTCCTTTGCGCAGACGATGTCGTTGGGTGAATTCAGACGCTTGCCGTCGAAGCGGTCAGCGAGCACGGTGACGGAGCCGTCGTATTCGGTGCGCGTGATGCGGCGTGTCAGGTGCTCGCAGCTGACGAGCCGGCCTTCGCGGTCGCGCGCATGGCCGTTGGCGTTGTTCGATGGCGCGCGAAAGACGCTGGTCGCACCCGAACAATCGTCCCAGCGCAGGATGCGGTCGTTCGGGATGTCCGACCACAGCAGGTAGCGCCCATCGCCGAACCACACTGGCCCCTCGGCCCAGCGCAGGCCGGTGGCCAGCTGCTCGACCGAGGCCGAATACAGCCGCAGGCCGAGAAAATTCTCGTTCAGGACCTCGATGGCCGGGTCCGGATAGCGAAGCGAGGGAATGAACGTCACGCCACGCCCCCGTCAGAGACCCATCACCCGCGGCAGCCACACGCTCAGCCACGGCACGTAGGTGACCATCATCAGCACGATGAACAGCGCCACGTAGAACGGCGTCATGGCCCTGGCCACCACGCCGATCTTCAGCTTGGCGATCGCGCTGCCGACGAACAGCACGCTGCCCACCGGTGGCGTGATCAGTCCCATCCCGAGGTTGACCATCATGATCATGCCGAAATGCACCGGGTCGACGCCCAGCAGCTTGACCATCGGCAGCAGGATCGGTGTCAGGATGAGGATCAGCGGTGCCATGTCCATCAGGGTGCCGAGCAGCAGCAGCATGATGTTGATGAGCAGCAGGATCACGTACTTGTTGTCGGACAGGCTGGTGAAGAACGTCGTGACCTTCAGCGGAATCTGCATCAGCGTCATCAGATAGCCGAAGCAGGCCGCAAAGCCGATCAGGATCATCACGATCGTCACCGTCTTGACGGTGCGGTGCACGAGCTTGGGCAGGTCGCGCCATTTGTAGTCGCGGTAGACGAACATCGTGACGCCGAAGGCCCAGACGACGGCGATCGACGCGCTCTCGTTGGCCGTGAACACGCCCGACAGGATGCCGCCGAGGATGATGACCATCGTCATCATTCCCCACAGCGCATCGACGCAGATCTTCAGCGCCTGGCGCAGCGGAATGACCTCGCCCTTGGGATAGTTCTTCTTGCGGGCGATCATCAGGCACAGGGCGGCAAGCGTCAGCCCCATCAGCAGCCCCGGCAGCACACCCGCCACGAACAGCGCCGCGATGCTCACCGTGCCGCCCGCGGCCAGCGAATAGATCACCGCGTTGTGGCTCGGCGGGATCAGGATGGCCTGAACCGATCCGCTGCAGGTGACCGCGGTCGCGAACTCGCGCGGATAGCCGCGCTTCTCCATCTCGGGGATGAGCACCGAGCCGATCGACGCCGTATCGGCCACCGAGGAGCCCGAAATTGCCCCGAAGAAGGTGCTGGCCATGATGTTGACCAGCGACAGCCCGCCACGCACGAAGCCCACCAGCACACCGGCGAAAGCAACCAGGCGCCGCGCCATGCCGCCCTCGGCCATGATGGCGCCCGCCAGCACGAAGAACGGGATTGCCAGCAGCGAGAACTTGTTGACGCCGGCGGCCAGTTGGATCATCACCGCGTCGAGCGGGACGTCGATCCACAGCGCGCCGACCAGGGAAGCCAGGCCGAGCGCGTAGGCGATCGGCATCCCGATCGCCATCAACAGCACGAAACTGCCAAGCAGCACGAAGGCATCCATCAGCGCGCTCCCTCGGGCGCAGACGCGTTTTCCTCATGGATCACGATCGCGCGCAGGGCCTGCGATCCGTACACCAGGTGCTCGATCACGAACAGCAAGGTGATCGCACTGCCGATCGGGATCGCGGCGTAGGTGACGCCGACCGGAAGCCAGGGCAATTCGGCGATCGTTTGGCCCATCGTCTCGACGCACAGCCGCGTGCCGTAGAAGACGACGAACAGGCACACGACGGCCATCAGCCCGTGCACCAACACCTCGCCGGCGCGGTGCAGCGAGGCGGGCAGCCGCTCGGTCAGCATCGTCACCGCGATGTGCGCGCCGGCGCGGTAGGCCGCCGCAGCGCCGATGAAGGTGAACGACATCATCAGCAGGATCGCGATCGGTTCGGGCCACTGCGACCCCGTTCCGAGCACGTAGCGGGTGAACACACCCCAGGGAATGATCAGCGACATGAGGGCGATCGCGGCGCCCGCGATCCAGATGCTGGCCAGGTAGATCTGGTCCATCAACCGCAGGTAGGGGTGGTCCATGGCGTGTCCTGGCTTGCCCGGGGGAGTCGAGCCTGCCTGATTCGTCTTGTTGTCGGGGGCTTGGGCGGCGAGACGGCCTGCTCGTGCAGCCGCCTCGCCGCAGTCAGGCCTTCCTTACTTGACCGCGTCGATGCGCGCCATCAGGTCGGCGTACTGCGCGCCGTACTTGGCGCGCACCGGTGCGGTGGCGTCGTACCAGACCTTGTTGTCCATCTCGATGAACTCGACGCCCTCGGCCTTGAGCTTGGCCGTGTAGTCGGCCACCGCCGCGTCCCACAGCTTGCGCTGCTCGAACTGCGCCTCGCGTGCGAACTTCTTCACCAGCGCCTGGTCGGCCGGGCTCAGCTTGTCGTAGGTGACCTTCGACATCACCAGGATCTCGGGAATGATGAGGTGGTTCGTCTGCGTGTAGTACTTGGCGCCGGCCTTGAAGTGGTTGGCCGTGTACAGGCTCGGCGGATTGTTCTCGGCGCCGTCGATCACGCCGGTCTGCAGCGCGGTAAAGACCTCGCCATAGCCCATGCTGATGCCGTTGCCGCCCATCGCGTTCATCGTGTCGACGAACAGCGGGTTGCCCATCATGCGGATCTTCTGGCCCTTCAGGTCGGCCGGGCTGCGCACGGGCTTCTTCGTGTACAGGCTGCGCGAGCCGCCGTCCATCCAGGCCAGGCCGATGAGCTTGTTCGGCGAGGCACTGACCTTGTCCAGCAGTTCCTGGCCGATCGGTCCGTCGATCACTGCGCGCATGTGGGCGATGTTGCGGAACACGAAGGGCATGTTGAACACGTTGACCTCGGGCGTCACCGGGCCGATGGGTCCGAGCGAGGTGCGCAGGATCTGGATTGCGCCGACCTGGGTCTGCTCGATCATGGCCTTTTCGTCGCCGAGCACGCTGCCCGGGAACATCTGGAACTTGATGCGCCCCTGCGTGGCGGCGTCGAGCTTCTTGCCCATGTTCTCCACCGCGACGACCGTGGGATAGCCGGGCGGGTGCACATCGGCGGCCTTCATCGTCTGGGCCAGCGCGGGCAGCGCCGCCATGGTGATGGCAAGGGCGATCAAGGTTCGGCGGATGATCATGAAGGTCTCCTTTGGGGGAAGGGCAGTGGTTTCAGAATGGCCCTTGGGTGACAAAGCCGCCGCCCTGGTAGACGGCTGCGGGGTTCTTGCGGTCGATCACGGGCTGGCGCGCTTCGACCGCGGCGCGGAATGGCTCGGAACTGTCTTGCGGCAGATAGCCCACGTGGCGGGCGCTCGTGTTATCCCACCAGGTCGTTCGGTTGTCGCTCACGCCATAGATGATGCTGTGGCCGACGATCGGCGCCGTCAAGGCGGCGACGACCAGCCGCTCCAGGTCGTCGAAGCTCATCCAGGTGGCCAGCATGCGGCGGTCCTTCGGCTCGGGGAATGACGACCCGATGCGCAGGCTGACGGTCTCGATGCCGTACTTGTCCCAGTACAGCTGCGCCAGGTTCTCACCGAAGGCCTTGCTCAGGCCGTAGAAGCCGTCGGGCCGCACCGGGTCCTGCGGCGAGACCACCTCGTCCTGGCGGTAGAAGCCGGTCACGTGGTTTGAACTCGCGAAGACGATGCGGGGCACCCTGTGCAACCGCGCCGCCTCGTACAAATTGACCATGCCGACGATGTTGCCGGCCAGGATCGGATCCCACGGCTGCTCGGTGGACACGCCACCCATGTGGACGACCGCGTCGACATCCTGCAGAAGGGCCAACACCTGCGCCTTGTCCTCGAGCGCGGCCAGCACGATTTCCTCGCCGTCGCCGGCCGGACCGAAGTCGCGCCGGTGCGACAGCCGAAGGGTGTCGCAATAGACCTTCAGGCGCGGGCGCAGTTCTTTTCCCAGATTGCCGGCGGCTCCGGTGAGCAGCAGGCGGCGGAAGCGGATCGGCGTGGCGGGCTGGGCAAGCATGGTGGTCGGGTCGTTCGGTGGAATCGCCAATGTGCAGGCGGCTTGATCAGTCGCGGCGGATGGTGCAACATCCGCCCACCGCAAAGTCATCAGTTGTCGTACAACTATAATGATTTACCGAACCACGAACCCCGTCAAGCCATCGCGCGATAGGGTTTTCCCTCGATATGACCACCCGCTTGCGCTCTGATCACGCGCCGCGTCGCGCGGCCCCTGTGGCGGCGCGACGGCCGCGCAACCTGGCCCTCGAGCTGGTCGAGTCGCTCGGCGACCGCATCCGCGACGGGCGCCTCGCGCCGGGTGACAAACTGCCGACGGAGGCGGAGATCATGGCGGTCTACGGCGTCAGTCGCACGGTGGTGCGCGAGGCGTTGTCCAAGCTGCAGGCTGCTGGGCAGGTGCGCACCCGCCACGGCATCGGTACCTTCGTCGTCGGCGCAGGCGACGCGGCGCCGTTTCGCATCACACCCGAGCAGCTGGCCACGCTGCAGGATGTGATCGCGATGCTCGAGTTGCGCATCGGCCTGGAGACGGAGTCCGCGGCCCTTGCCGCACAGCGGCGCACGGCGCAAAACCTGCGCGAGATGCGCGCCGCGCTCGACGACTTCGCGGCCACGGTGGAGGCCGGGCGCGACGCCGTGGCGGCCGACGTGCGCTTTCATCTCGAGATCGCGCGCGCGACGCAGAATCCGCATTTTGCCGAGCTGATGGCCGCGCTGGGTTCCGGAATGATCCCTCGCGCGCGGCTCGACGCATCGCCAACGCCGACACCGCTCACGGACGAACGGCGCGAGTACCTGCGCCGCGTCAACGGCGAGCATGAAAGCATCCTGGATGCCATCGCCAGGCAAGACAGCGAAGCCGCTCGCGCCGCGATGCTCACCCACCTCGCCAACAGCCGCGAGCGACGGCGGCGCGCAAGCGTTGACCCGGCAGCGGTCGCTGCGCGCGCGGCCGGCTGAGAAGGCTCGGTCTGGGCTTGCGATCGCCCGGACTATGTTGTACGATGACTGACAACAACCCGGGATTTTCCATTGCTCCGGAGCCCTTCATGAGACGACTCATTCTTGCGATCGCAGCGTCCTTTGCCCTCGCTGCTCCAGCGCTCGCATGGCCCGACAAGACCATCACTTTGGTCGTCCCGTTCCCGCCGGGCGGGTCGAGCGACACCATCGCACGTGCGCTTGCGCCCAGGATGCAGGACAAGCTCGGCCAGCCGGTGATCATCGATAACAAGGGTGGCGCGACCGGGACGATCGGCGCGGGACTGGTCAAGCGCGCGCCGGCCGACGGCTACACGCTGCTGGTGTCGTCACTCGGGCCGTTCGTCATCGCACCACACCTGATCAAGGGCGTGCCCTACGACGCGACGAAAGACTTCGACCTGCTGACGGTCGTGGTACAGGCGCCCAATGTCCTCGTCGTGCCGGCGTCGTCGCCCCTGAAGAGCGTGGCCGAAGTGATCGCCGAGCTGAAAAAGGCCCCGGGGAAGATGACCTTCTGCTCGTCGGGCAATGGCTCGTCGGACCACCTGACCGCCGAACTGTTCTGGCTTCAAAGCGGCACGTCAGGCAACCACATCCCGTACAAGGGTGGCGGCCCGGCGATGCAGGACCTGCTCGGTGGCCAGATCGACGCCTCGTTCCAGAACATCAACGCCGTCGTGCAGCACGTGGCGGCGGGCAAGCTGCGCGCACTGGCCGTCACCAGCGCACAGCGATCGCCGCTGCTGCCGCAGGTGCCCACGCTGGCCGAGGCGGGTATCAAGGACGTGGACGTCTATTCATGGCAGGCGGTGGCGGCGCCCAAGGGGCTGCCGGCCGACGTCAAGGCCAAGCTGCACGCCAGCCTGATCGCTGCGCTCAACGACCCCCAGGTCAAGCCGAGGCTGCTCGATCAGGGCTTCGAGATCGTCGGCAACACGCCCGAGCAGTTCGCCGAGTTCCAGGCGCGCGAGTACGTGCGCTGGAAGCAGCTGATCGAAACACGCAAAATCACGGCCGACTGAGGGGCGCGCGACATGTCAGGCACTCCAGTCGTCAGGACGTTGCGGGCCATTCCCGGCGCCGGCTGCGACTCGATGCTGCTCAACCTGAGCGGCGCGCACGGCCCCTTCTTTACGCGCAATCTCGTCGTGCTGACTGACAGCGCGGGCTGCACCGGCGTCGGTGAGGTGCCGGGCGGCGAAAAGATCCGCCAGACCCTCGAGGACGCAGCGCCGCTGGTGGTGGGCCAGAGCATCGGCAACGTGCAGGCGGTGCTGCGCACGTTGCAGCAGGCGTTTGCCGACCGCGATGCCGGCGGACGCGGGCTGCAGACCTTCGACCTGCGCACCGCGATCCACGCGGCCACCGCGATCGAGTCGGCGCTGCTCGATCTGCTGGGCCAGCACCTGGGCGTGCCGGTGGCGGCGTTGCTCGGCGAAGGTCAGCAGCGCGAGTCGGTCGAGATGCTCGGCTACCTGTTCTACATCGGCGACCGCAAGAAGACCAACCTGCCGTACCGCGAGGAGCCGAATGCCGACGGCGACTGGTTGCGCATCAGACACGAGACCGCGCTGACCCCTGCGACAATCGTGCGGCTGGCCGAGGCGGCGCGCGAGCGCTACGGCTTCAACGACTTCAAGCTCAAGGGCGGCGTTCTGCGCGGCGAGGAAGAGATCGAGGCGATCGTCGCCCTGCATGACCGTTTTCCCAGCGCACGCATCACGCTCGATCCGAACGGCGGCTGGCTGCTCAAGGACGCCATCCGACTGATGCGCGGCATGCACGGCATCGTCGCCTATGCCGAGGACCCTTGTGGCGCCGAAGGCGGCTTCTCGGGTCGCGAGGTGATGGCCGAATTCCGTCGCGCGACCGGGCTGCCGACCGCCACGAACATGATCGCCACCGACTGGCGGCAGCTGGTGCACGCGCTGAGCCTGCAGAGCGTGGACATTCCGTTGGCCGACCCGCATTTCTGGACCATGGCCGGCAGCGTGCGCGTCGCGCAGACCTGCCGCGACTGGGGCTTGACCTGGGGCTCGCACTCCAACAACCACTTCGATGTGTCGCTGGCGATGTTCACGCATGTCGGCGCGGCGGCGCCGGGCCGCGTGACCGCGATCGACACGCACTGGATCTGGCAGGACGGGCAGCGCCTGACGAAGGAGCCGTTGCGCATCGAGGACGGCCATGTGCAGGTACCGAGCAAGCCGGGTCTGGGCATCGAGCTCGACATGGCCGAGGTCGAGAAGGCGCACGCGCTCTACAAGCAGCATGGCCTGGGTGCGCGCGACGACGCCACGGCGATGCAATACCTGATCCCGGGCTGGCGCTTCGACCCGAAGCGACCGTGCCTGGTCCGCTGAGAGGAACCGAGATGAGAGACAACAAGCTGCGCTCGCTGTGGGCCGAGAAGAAGGCTGCCGTCAACGGCTGGCTCGCGATTCCCAACAGTTTCGCTGCCGAGGTGATGGCACATCAGGGCTGGGACACGCTGACGATCGATATGCAGCACGGGCTGATCGATGACGCGGCGCTGGTGACGATGCTGCAGGCGATCCAGGCCACGCCGACGATGCCCATCGTGCGCGTACCCTGGCTCGAGCCCAGCATCGTGATGAAGGCGCTCGACGCCGGCGCGCAGACCCTCATCTGCCCGATGGTCAACACGCGCGACGACGCGCAGCGCCTCGTGTCGTACACCCGCTACGCGCCCCAGGGCGCGCGCAGCTTCGGCCCGGTGCGCGCGGGCATGGTGCATGGCGTCGACTACGCGGAAAAGGCCAATGCCAACACGCTGGTGTTCGCGATGATCGAAACCAAGCAGGCGCTGGACAACCTCGACGCGATCTGCTCGGTCGAAGGCATCGATGCGGTCTACATCGGTCCCTCGGATCTGTCGCTGTCGCTCGGTTGCCGGCCGGTCTTCGACGATGTCGACCCGCCCGTCGCGCAGGCGATCGACCACATCCTCGCTCGCGCCCATGCGCACGGCATCCGGGCAGGCGTGCACAACGGCCGCACCGACGTGGCCCGCGCGCGCATCGCCAAGGGCTTCGATTTCGTGACCGTGAGCTCGGACGCACGCATCCTGATCGCCGGCTCGCAGCAGATCCTGAAGGAAATGCGCGCATGAGCACCCGCTGACTCGGACTCATCGACCCCGGTGAGGTGAGTGCGTCGATGGCGGGCCATCAGCGCCGCGCCTGGCACCCGCTGCTTGTCGCGATGCGCGGCGCCGCGGCGCGGATGACGCTGGCCAAGCAGGCAGTCGTCAAACCCTAGACAAAGCGGCCGAGTCGATGGCGGATGCCAGCGTTCTGTGACGGTGTGTAAGCCGCCAACGATTGGAGTGAACTCATCAGTTCAAAGGTGATCTTTGGAGTCTGCCGCGGGTCGACAGGCCCGGCGCGGCAAGCACTCATCCAACCATTCCATCCCAAGGAGTACTCGCCATGAAGAAGTTCCTGATCGCAGCTGCGGTCGTTGCAGCCAGCATTTCCGCGCAGGCCAAGGACATCGTCGACACCGCCGTGTCGGCGGGCAACTTCAAGACGCTGGCCACCGCGCTGCAGGCAGCCGGACTGGTCGACACGCTCAAGGGCGCGGGCCCGTTCACGGTCTTTGCCCCGACTGACGAAGCGTTCGCCAAGGTGCCCAAGGCCGATCTGGACGCGCTGCTGAAGGACAAGGCCAGGCTCACTGCGGTGCTGACCTACCACGTCGTGCCGGGCAAGGTCTTGGCCGCCGACGTGAAAGCCGGCTCGGTCAAGACGGTCAACGGCAAGGCGCTGACCGTTGCCACCATGGGTGGCGTCACGGTCGACAACGCGAAGGTCACGGCCACCGACATCATGGCCAGCAACGGCGTCATCCACGTCATCGACACCGTCGTGATCCCGAAGTAAGTCTGACGGCGCCGTCGCTCAGCCCTGGGGCAGGGCGCGGCGCCACTGCATCGCCTCGGACAGATGCAGCGAGCCGACGCGCTCGCTGCCTGCCAGGTCCGCAATGCTGCGCGCAACCTTGAGCACCCGGTGCAGGCTGCGGCCCGACCAACCCAGGCGCTCGGCTGCCCGCTGCAGCAGGTGGCGGCTCGCGTCGTCGAGAGCGCAGTGCGTCTGCATCTCGTCCACCGTCATTTCGGCGTTGGTGGTTCCTTGCCGCGCAAGTTGGCGTTCTCGCGCTGCGCGCACGCGCGCGGCGATCGTGGCGCTGCGCTCTCCGTCGGGTGCGCCCATCAGTTCGCCGGGCTTCACCGCCGGCACCTCGACCTGCAGGTCGATGCGATCGATCAGAGGCCCCGAAAGCCTGCCTTGGTAGCGCGACACGATGTCGGGCGTACAGCGGCATTGCCGTGCCGTGCAGAGCGGCGCGCCGAGCCAGCCGCAGGGGCAGGGGTTCATCGCCGCGACGAGATGAAAGCGAGCCGGGAACGACGCCTGTCGCGTCGCGCGAGAGATCGTGATGCGCCCGGTCTCGAGCGGCTCACGGAGCGCTTCGAGTGCGGCACGCGGCATCTCCGGGATCTCGTCGAGGAAGAGCACCCCTCCGTAGGCCAGCGAGATTTCACCGGGCCGCGGTGGCGAGCCGCCACCCACGAGCGCTGGGGCAGTCGCGCTGTGGTGTGGCGCGCGAAACGGCCGCTGCTTCCAGCGCGACGCGTCGAACGCGCCGGTGAGGCTGGCCAGTGCGGCGCTGGCGAGCGCCTCCGCTTCGGTCATCGGGGGCAGCAGGCCGGGCAGGCGCTGGGCGAGCATCGACTTGCCGGCGCCGGGTGGGCCGACCATCAGCACGCTGTGCGCGCCCGCGGCGGCGATCTCCAGCGCGCGCTTCGCGCCGGTCTGCCCGCGGACATCGGCCAGATCCAGCGGCGGCGCGTGCGGCAGGGGGACAGATAACGGAGAAGCGATCGGCAATGCCCGGCCCGCGTCGCCCGGCTGCAAGGCGGCAACGACGTCGAGCAGATGACGTGCCGAACATACGGCCACGCCATGGGCCAGGGCCGCTTCGCGTGCACTGGCCTCGGGCAGCACCAGCGTGCAACTTGTGTGCTCGTGGGCCAGGGCCAAGGCCAGCGCCAGCGCGCCACGCACCGGCCGCAACTCGCCCGCCAGGCTCAGCTCTCCCGCGAATTCAAAGCGGTCCAGTGCAGATGCGTCGATCTGGCCGTCGGCGGCAAGGATCCCCAGCGCGATCGGCAGATCGAAGCGGCCCGATTCCTTGGGCAGGTCGGCCGGCGCGAGGTTGACGGTGATTCGCTTGTTGTGAGGGAACGCGAGACCGCTGTGCGCCAATGCCGCGCGCACGCGTTCGCGCGCCTCCTTGACCTCCATGTCGGCCAGGCCCACCAATGTGAAGCTCGGCAGGCCGTTGGCCAGATGCACCTCGACCTGAACGGGCGCCGCCGCCAGCCCGTCGAGCGCTCGGCTGCGCACCACCGCCAGGGTCATCGCTTGCTCCTCGTCGGGCCAGTTCGGTTCGTCACGGAACTCATCAACGAGGGGAATTCTCGCGAGGCGACACCACGGTCGTCGCTCCCTCCAAAGTGGGGGCACCACAACAGTGCGGAGCCTCCTCTCTCACCGACTTGGTGCGCAGACATACGGCCTCGAGGCTCGATGTTGCCCTCTGATGGGGCGGTCGGAGTGAGGGCGGGCCGGGCACGGAAGCTGCTGAATCGGTCTGCAAATTCTTCCCAACCCTGGAGTGGACGACATCACCATGAACAAGAGAGCTCTGATTGCCCTTGCAGCGGTCGCAAGCCTGGGCGCCGGCCTGCCCACCGCTTCCTATGCGGACGTCGCGTTCAATGCAGGACTGTTCAGCGACTACCGCTTCCGCGGTATCTCGCAGACGCGCCTGAAGCCCGCGATTCAAGGTGGCGTCGACTACAGCAACGGCCCGTTCTACGTCGGCGCCTGGGCCTCCAACATCAAGTGGATCAAGGACTTCGGCGGAGACGCCGACATCGAGATCGACGTCTACGGCGGCTACAAGGGCGAGATCACCAAGGAGCTCACCTTCGACGTGGGCATCCTGACCTACGCCTACCCGAGCAACAAGCTCAGCCCGAGCGCCGACACCACCGAAATCTACGGTGCGCTGACCTTCGGGCCGGCGACGCTGAAGTATTCGCACGCGGTCACCGACACCTTCGCCAACCCCGACAGCAAGAACAGCAACTACGTCGACCTGTCCGGCACCTGGGAGTACATGGGCGTGAACATCACGCCGCACGTGGGTCACCAGAAGATCAAGGGGCCGTTCGGCGGGCCGGGCTCGTACACCGACTATTCGATCACGGTGTCGAAGGACTTCAATGGCCTGGTCGTGAGCGGCTCGATCGTCGGCACCGATGCCGACAAGGCCTTCTACTCGTCACCGGTCAACGGCAAGTTCCTCGGCAAGAGCGGCGTTGTCGTGGGCGTCAAGTACAACTTCTGAGCACTGCTCGACACAAGGAGACGGCCATGAAGATGGTCACGGCAATCATCAAGCCGTTCAAGCTCGACGAGGTGCGCGAGGCACTGTCGGGCATCGGCGTCCAGGGCATCACGGTCACCGAGGTCAAGGGTTTCGGTCGCCAGAAGGGGCACACCGAGCTGTACCGCGGCGCGGAGTACGTGGTCGATTTCCTGCCCAAGGTGCGGATCGACGCGGCAGTCGACGAAACCCTCGTCGATCGCGTGATCGAGGCCATCGAGGCTTCGGCGCGCACGGGAAAGATCGGCGATGGAAAGATCTTCGTCAGTGCGCTCGATCAGGTGGTGCGTATCCGCACCGGCGAAACCGGCAAGGACGCGCTGTAAAGCGTCGCCCCACACCAAGAGAGAACCATGATGCTCAAGAAACTCTTCGCTTCGCTCGCGCTCGGCGTGGCCGTGCTCGGCTATTCCGGCACGGGCCTGGCTCAGACCCCGGCGGCGCCTGCGGCGGCCGCAGCCGCTGAAGCGGCGTCGGCACCCGCGGCCGCACCGGCTGCTGCCGCTGTGGCCCCCACGGAGGCCGCCTCAGCGGCCGCGGCGACGCCGCCGACGCCCAACAAGGGCGACACCGCCTGGATGACGGTGGCCACGGCGCTCGTGATCCTGATGACGATTCCAGGTCTTGCGCTGTTCTACGGCGGCCTGGTCCGCAGCAAGAACATGCTGTCGGTGCTGATGCAGGTAATGATGGTGTTCTCCCTCATCACCGTGCTTTGGGTGGTCTACGGCTACTCGTTGGCGTTCTCGGCAGGCAACCCGTTCTTCGGCACGCTCGGCAAGCTGTTCCTCAAGGGCGTGACGCCCGACAGCCTGGCGGCAACGTTCAGCAAGGGCGTCTACCTCCCCGAGCTCACCTTCGTTGCGTTCCAGGGTACGTTTGCGGCCATCACCACCTGCCTGATCGTCGGTGCGTTTGCCGAACGCATGAAGTTCTCGGCCGTGCTGATGTTCTCCGCGCTGTGGTTCACGTTCGCCTACATCCCGATCGCGCACATGGTGTGGTACTGGGACGGCCCTGACGCGATCACCGATGCCAAGTCGCTCGAGGCGGTGACGGCCGCGGCCGGGTTCATGTGGCAGAAGGGCGCGCTCGACTTCGCCGGGGGCACCGTCGTGCACATCAACGCCGCGATCGCGGGCCTGGCAGGCGCCTTCCTGCTGGGCAAGCGCATCGGCTATGGCAAGGAGGCGATGGCGCCACACAACCTGCCGATGACGATGATCGGCGCCTCGCTGCTGTGGGTGGGCTGGTTCGGCTTCAACGCCGGCTCCAACCTCGAGGCCAACGGCCTGGCAGCGCTCGCTTTCCTGAACACCGTCGTTGCCACCGCGGTGGCGGCGCTGGCCTGGTCGGCGGGTGAAGCGCTGATGCGCGGCAAGGCCTCGATGCTGGGCGCGGCATCCGGCGCGGTGGCGGGCCTGGTGGCGATCACGCCGGCCTGCGGCTTCGTTGGCGTGGGGGGCGCGATGGTGATCGGCCTGGTGGCCGGCCTGCTGTGCCTGTGGGGCGTCAACGGCCTGAAGCGCCTGCTCGGCGCCGATGACTCGCTGGACGTTTTCGGCGTGCACGGCGTGGGGGGCATTGCCGGTGCCCTGCTCACCGGCGTGTTCGCGGCGCCCAGCCTCGGCGGCACCGGTATCTGCGATTACGTCACCAACAAGTGCGGCGAATGGGGCAGCATCGGCGCTCAGGTGTGGGTGCAGGCGCAGGGCGTGTTCTGGACCGTCGTGATCTCCGGGATCGTGGCTGTGATCGCCTACAAGATCGTCGACCTCACGATCGGCCTGCGCGTCAGCGAAGAAGCCGAACGCGAAGGCCTGGACATCACCTCGCACGGCGAGACGGCGTACAGCAAGTAGGGCCCCCGCGCCGCTGGATCTCCGAGTTGGGGCCGCCGAAGGGCGGCCCCTTTTTGTTGTCCCGAACCGCGAGGCCCTGTGTTTTCTTGCATGCGGCACCATCTCGATGAAACTGACAGAATGAGCGAACCATGGTCCCGCATCTCATCACCGCCCTGACCGGGCCGATCAACGAACTCGAGGCGCGCATCCTGGAGTCGATGCCGGCGATCGAGCGCTGGTTCCGGCTCGAATGGATGGAGCACACGCCGCCGTTCTACACCTCGGTCGACGTACGCAACGCCGGCTTCAAGCTCGCGCCGGTGGACACCAACCTTTTTCCCAACGGCTTCAACAACCTCACACCCGAGATGCTGCCGCTGGCGGTGCAGGCGGCGATGGCGGCGATCGAGAAGATCTGCCCCGAGGCGAAGAACCTGCTGCTGATCCCCGAGAAGCACACCCGCAACACCTTCTACCTGCAAAACGTGGCGCGGCTGTCGCAGATCTTCCATCAGGCTGGGCTCAATGTGCGCCTGGGCACGCTCGACCCCGAAGTCAAGGCGCCGACCACGCTGTCGTTGCCCGACGGCGGCACGCTCGTGGTCGAGCCGCTCGTGCGCAGCAAGCATCGGCTGGGGACCAAGGACTTCGATCCGTGCACCATTCTCCTGAACAACGACCTCTCGGCCGGCATCCCGAAGGTGCTCGAGAACTTGCACGAACAGTACCTGCTGCCGCCGCTGCACGCTGGCTGGGCGGTGCGGCGCAAGAGCAACCACTTCCAGAGCTACGAGGAGGTGGCCAAGAAGTTCGCCAAGCTGCTTGGCATGGACCCGTGGCTGATCAATCCGCTGTTCGGACAGTGCGGCGAGGTCAATTTCGCCGAGGAGTCCGGGCTCGAGTGCGTGCAAAGCAATGCCGACGCGCTGTTGGCAAAGATCCGGCGCAAGTACAAGGAATACGGCATCAACGAAAAACCCTTCGTCGTGGTCAAGGCCGACAACGGCACTTACGGCATGGGCATCATGACCGTGCGCGACGCGAAGGAACTCGACGCCGTCAACCGCCGAACCAAGAACAAGATGAGCGTGATCAAGGAAGGCCAGGCCGTCACGCAAGTCATCATCCAGGAGGGCGTGCCGACCTACGAGCGCGTCAATGACGCGGTAGCCGAGCCGGTGGTCTACATGCTCGACCGCTACGTCGTCGGCGGCTTTTACCGCGTGCATGCCGAGCGTGGCATCGACGAGAACCTCAACGCGCCCGGGGCGTCGTTCGTACCACTCGCGTTCGACGAGAGCACGCAGTTGCCACGGCCTGGTGCAAAGCCAGGGGCCAGTGCGCCGAACCGCTTCTACATGTACGGCGTGATCGGGCGGCTCGCCATGCTGGCCGCGGCCTACGAGCTCGAAGCGACCGATCCCGACGCGGAGATCTACGAGTAACGGTTCCGCGGGTCAGGAACGATCGAGCGCGGCCCGCCAGGCCTTGATCGCTGGATCAATCACCTCGCGTCGTGCGAGGCTCTGCGCGGGCCACACCTTCTCGCGGTCGTAGTACTCGGGCACCGAAAGCATGCCGGGAGGGATCACCATCCAGGGCTGCTTCGATGCGGTGAAGATGTGGATGTCCGGTGGCAGGCGGTCAGGTTCGTCGAGCGTGCCCACGCGCACGAAGCTCACGAAGGGGCCGGCGCTCGCGTAGTGGCTCCACAGTGCGATCCTGCACCTGGGGCATCGCGCGATCTGCTGGCCGGCTCCGCTCGCGCTCGGTGTGTCCACGAGCTCCGGTTCGGCGGCAAGACGTGTGACGCGGTCGCTCTCGATCATTGCATTGAGCGCGAACGACGCGCCGCTTTCCCGCTGGCACCAGCGACAGTGGCAGCAGTGCACGAAGAGCGGGCGTGATTCCAGGCGGTACCGGATCTGGCGGCAGTCGCAGCCGCCCTGCAGAGGAAACGCCGTTTTGGTGTCCATGGTCGTCAGCCCTTCGATGCTGCGTCCTGCTCGCCCCCTGCAGCACCATGCTTGCCGCAGGCGGCGAGCATCTCGTGATCGGCGGCCCGCCCGCGGGGCGCACGCGAGGACCGATTCTTCCACGCCACGCGCACAATGCCGTTCAGAAGAACACATGCGCGGCCGCGCCCTGAGCCGCGGACGACTCCGTGAGCGCTGCTGCCGCCTCCTCTCGCACACCGGCCGCCCTGGCCGCCTTGACGCTGGCCGCGCTCGGCGTGGTCTATGGCGACATCGGGACCAGCCCGCTGTACGCGCTCAAGGAGATCTTCCACGGCGGCCACGTCGCGACCACGCCGGCCAACATCCTGGGCGTGCTGTCGCTGGTGTTCTGGACACTCACGATCGTCATTTCGCTCAAGTACGTGCTGCTGATCCTGCGCGCCGACAACAACGGCGAGGGCGGACTGATCGCGATGTTGGCGCTGGCCACGAACGCGGTGCGCGACAGGCCGGTGTTGCGCCGCGGCCTGATGACCGTGGGGCTGTTCGGCACGGCCGTGTTCTACGGCGACGGCGTCATCACGCCAGCGATCTCGGTGCTGTCCGCCGTCGAGGGCCTCGAGGTCGCGGCCCCTGCGCTGCATCAATGGGTGATACCCGCCACGCTGGTCGTGCTGACGGCGCTGTTCGCGGTGCAACGCTTTGGCACCGGCGGCATCGGCAAGTGGTTCGGACCGATCACGCTGCTGTGGTTCGCGGTGCTCGTCGCGCTCGGGGTGCCGCACATTGCGGCGCACCCGGGGGTGCTGGTGGCGCTGAACCCGGCGCACGCACTTGCGTTCGCCACGTCGCAGCCGGCGGTCGCCTTTGTCGGACTGGGCGCGGTGGTTCTCGTCGTCACCGGCGGCGAGGCGCTGTACGCCGACCTCGGGCACTTCGGCAAGCTGCCGATCCGCATCGCCTGGTACGGGCTCGTGATGCCCGCGCTGGTGGTCAACTACTTCGGCCAGGGCGCGCTGCTGCTGTCCGATCCGGCCGCGGTCGACAACCCGTTCTACCTGATGGCGCCGGCCTGGGCGCGCCTGCCGCTGGTGTTCCTTGCCACCGCGGCGACGGTGATCGCTTCGCAGGCGCTGATCTCGGCGGCGTTCTCGGTCACCAAGCAGGCGATGCAGCTGGGCATCCTGCCGCGCATGGCAGTGCAGCACACCTCGGTGCGCGACACCGGACAGATCTACGTGCCATTCGTCAACTGGGGGCTGTATGTCTTCATCGTGCTGGCGGTGGTCATGTTCAAGTCCTCGTCTAATCTCGCGTCGGCGTACGGCATCGCGGTCACGCTGGACATGACGATCACCACGGTGATGACCTTCTTCGTCATCCGCTACGGTTGGCGCTACCCGCTCGCGCTGTGCGTTGCCGCCACCGGCTTCTTCTTCGCGATCGACGTCGTGTTCTTCGCCTCGAATCTCCTGAAGTTGCTGCATGGCGGCTGGTTCCCGATCGTGATCGGCGTTGGCATGTTCACGCTCATGCTGACTTGGACCCAGGGTCGCAGGCTGCTGTCGACCAAGATGCGCGACGATGCGATCCCGCTCGGCGACTTCATCACGGCCATCTTCGTCAGTCCGCCCGCGCGCGCCGACGGAACCGCGGTGTTCCTGACCTCGGAGCCGGGCATTACGCCCAACGCACTCATGCACAATCTGAAGCACAACAAGGTGCTGCACGAGTACAACCTGTTCGTCAACGTGCAGCAGCACGACGTGCCCTGGATCGGGTTCGACCGTCGGGTGGAGATGTCACCGCTCGGCCACGACTGCTGGTCCGTTACCGTCCACTTCGGCTTCAAGAACGACCCCGACGTGCCGGAGGCGCTGCGCCTGCTCGAAGGCCGGGGCGTGCCGCTCGACGACATGCAGACCAGCTACTTTCTGAGCCGAGACATCGTGATCCCGACCTTCGGCGGTGGCATGGCGCTGTGGCGAGAGAAGCTGTTCGCTTCGATGCACCGAAACGCCACCGCGGCGGCCGACTTCCTCAACTTGCCGACCAACCGCGTGGTCGAGCTGGGCGCCAAGGTGCAGATCTAGGAGGAACAGGCTGGAGACGTCTGGCACCGCCAGGGGCGAGATCAGCCCAGCATGCAGTCCATTAAGTCACGAACAGTCACTTGGATCGAGTGCGCGCGAGCCCCGGGATTCTTAAGAGGGAACAAGAATGTCGCAACCGCAACACGCGTCGCAGCAGGCAGTCAAGGGAACGGGCAACGCAGGCACATTGCGGTGATGCCTCCGAGAAAGGCATCGAAGAGGCCGTGTGCTGACCGCGCGCCCGGCGATCGACCCTCGGGCGCCCTCTCGAGAGGAGCGTGCCATGAATTCCTCCGACTACGCCGCCGTTCAAGACGCGCTGGTGCGCATGGTCGTCCCGATGCGCCGCGAATTCGGCGTCGCGGTGGACGTGCGGCGTATGCGCTGCGACATGATCTACGCGCAGTTCATCGTGTCCCAGGCGCTCACCAGCCAGACACAGCCCCTGCACGACAGCGCTTGTCTGGTGGATCGGTGCCTTCGCGCCGCAGCCGCGCGGTCGGCATCGCCCGACAGCGCGGCCGCGGTCACCGTTCGTCGAGAAATTGCCGTCGAAGATGCCGCTCAGCGGCACCCGTTGGCAGCGTTGATCGAGTCGTTCGCGAGACGCGCGGCGATCAGGCGCGGTTCTTGATCTGCGACCCCTCGACGGTGACCTTCTGACCGACCGTGGGTGCGGTCGCCTGCGTGATCGTGCGCACCGTCCCGTCCTGCATTCGCACGGTGACCTGGTATTGGGTCGTCGCGCGAGCGTTCTTCTCGATCGCATTGCCGGCCACGCCGCCACCGACGGCACCCAGCACCGTCATGGCCTTGCGCCCGTCGCCGCCGCCCATGGCATTGCCGAGCAGACCACCGACGACGGCGCCGCCCACGGCGCCGACACCGGTGCCTTCACCCTTCTTCTTGAACGGCGTCACTGCCTCCACGACGCCGCAGTTGGTACAGGCGCTGGCGACTGCGCCGGGTGTGCCTGCGCCGGCCTTGGCCGTCGTGGCGGGTGCGGTCGCCTTCCGCGCGGCCACCGGTGCGGGCTTGGGTGAAGCGGACTCGGATGACGCAGGCTTCGCTTCGACCTTGGGCTCCATCTGATCCGGGTAGTCCGCTGGCGCCTGCGGCACGACACTGCCGCCGCTCTTTACCGACTTGGTTTCGCTCATCAGTGTGGCCGCTGTCGCGCTGTGGCTGTCGGCGACCTCCTTGGAGGCCGGCGAGCGAACCATCAACGTGGTCGCCGCCGCGGTCAGGAGGACCAGGCCAATAGCGCCGCCGACCAGTGCAGCCGGCCGCGAGAAGGTGTTCGCCAGGGGCGTGCGAGGCGTGCCGCTGGCGTCGGCCGTGGCGTCCAAGGTGCTGCTGTTGTTCATATTCGGGTTCTCCCGGAAGTCCAGTGACCCTCGATCAACGCACGAAGCGGCCATTGGCCACCTCGCAGTAGCGCTCATCTGCAACCGATTGTTACGGGGCCCGCTACGCTCGCGAACATGTTCTTGCAATCTTCATGGTGCGATCTGTCGCATGCGGCCATCGTCCGGCGCTTCGTGTCCCCGACCATCGCACGCAGCCGCGCGTCGTGCCGGCATTGCGCGGCGCGGTCGCCGACGCGGGCGCCTGGGTTGTGCAACAGTGGCGAGCATGACCTGTCCACGCAGCGCCCTCATCGCCTTGCGCCGATCTGAGGCCGCCTTCAGCCGGGCCGCCCCGATGGCGGTGCTGCCGACCGGCAGGGTCAGCTTTGCGTGATCACCACACTGCGCCATGAACCTGCTCTTCGTCGCCGACCCGCTCGCCACGTTCAAGACGTACAAGGACTCCACGTTCGCGATGATGCGAGAGGCCGCGCGCCGCGGCCACACGCTGTGGGCCTGCGAAGTGCGCCAGCTCGGTTGGCAGCGCGGCGGCCGTGTCACGGCGCGTGGCGCGAACCGCATTGTGCTGACGGGCGACCCGCACGTTTGGTACACGGTACAGGCCACGCAGGAACTCGAGCTGGCCGGTTTCGGCGAGCACGGGGCGGTGCTGATGCGCAAGGACCCGCCGTTCGACAGCGAGTACTTCTACGCCACGCACCTGTTGCAGCAGGCCGAGCGTGAGGGAGCGCGCGTGTTCAACAAGCCCGCGTCGTTGCGCGATCACCCGGAAAAGCTGGCGATCCTCGAGTTCCCTCAGTACATCGGCCCGACGCTCGTGGCGCGGGAACCCGAGGCGATTCGCGCGTTCCACGCCGAGCACCGCGACATCATCCTCAAGCCGCTCGACGGCATGGGCGGCATGGGCATCTTCCGGGTCGGCCCCGATGGCCTGAATCTCGGTTCGATCATCGAGACGCTGAACAAGGGCGGCACGCAGACCGTGATGGTGCAGAAGTACCTCACCGAGATCGCACGGGGCGACAAGCGCATCCTCGTGATCGACGGCGAACCGGTGCCGCATTCGCTGGCGCGCATTCCGCAAGGCAGCGAGATCCGCGGAAATCTCGCTGCCGGCGGCAAGGGGGTGGCGCAGCCCCTGTCGGCGCGCGACTGGGAGATCGCACGAGGCCTCGGCCCGGTGCTCGCGGCCCGCGGCCTGCTGGTGGTGGGGCTCGACGTGATCGGCGACTGGCTGACCGAGATCAATGTAACGAGCCCGACCTGCTTCCAGGAGATCACTGACCAGTCGGGTTTCGACGTGGCGAAGATGTTTGTCGACGCGGTCGAGCGCAACGTCGCGTCGGCCTACGCCGGACAAGCGCGGCGATGAGATGCATGCGCCGCCTCCCGGTCCTGCTGTCGCTGGTTGCCACGGCGGTCGCGTCGCGTGCCCACGACACCTGGTTCGAGCCGTTGCCGGCGCGCGGGGAGGTGGCCTTGGCGCTCGGGACGGGCAACCGCTTTCCCGTGTTCGACCTGGCTGTCGACACCAAGTACTTCGTCAAGAGCGGCTGTCGCGGCGGCGACGGCCGGTCGCGTGCGCTCGAATGGCAGCGCTATACCGACAAGACGACGCTGCTGCGCGTCAGGGCCAACGGAACGCCGGTGTCGACATGCTGGATCCAGCTCGAGCCTTTCGAGTTCGAGTTGCCCCAGGACAAGATCGAGATCTACTTCAGGGAGATCCGTCCCAGCGCCGCTGTGCTTGCCGCATGGGCCGGTCTGCGCGCGCGGGGCTTGCCGTTCCTGGAGCGCTACACGAAGAACGCGAGGATCGACCTGGGTAGCACCACGGCCTCGCAGCCAACTGGTACGGCGATGGATGTGCTTCGAGAGGCGCCCGCCGGCGCGCTCGCGGTCGGTGCCGAAGCCACGCTCCGGGTGCTGCGCGAGGGTAAACCGCTTGCGGACTTCCCGGTCGAGTTGGTCAATGAGCGCAACCCCGTCGGCCTTTGGCACCGTACCGATGCCGAGGGCCGCATTCGCGCGAAGATGCCATCGCCGGGTCGCTGGATCCTGCGCGGCACCGATCTCAGGCTGTCGGCCAGCGACCCGACGCGTTGGGAGAGCCAGTTCATCACCTACGCGTTCGAGGTTGCCCGCTAGAACCCGATCAGCTTCGTCGCGAAAGCGCGCTCGGCGAACCATATCGCTGCGAGCGCCACGATCACGAGCGAGCCGCCGACCATGATCCAGCGCCGGTAGAACATCGTTCGTCGCATCGCGTAAGCCAGCGGCAGGAACACCAGCACGATCGCGAGCTGCCCGATCTCGACGCCGACGTTGAAGCCCACCAGCGCGAGCGCGAGCGCTTGGCGGGGCAGTCCCAGGTCGGCCAGCACGCTCGCAAATCCGAAGCCATGCATCAGGCCGAATCCGAACGCCACCATCCACAGCCGCCCGAACACGAGCGGCTTGACGTTGTTCAGCGCTGCGGCCACCACCGACAGCGCGATCACTGACTCGACCAGCCGCGAGGGCAGTTCGATGACGCCGAGCACCGCAAGCGACAGCGTGATCGAGTGCGCCACAGTAAAGGAGGTCACGATCCTGAGCACGTCCCAGAACGCGTCGCGCGCGCGCTCGACGGCGAGCCAGCGTGCCCCCTGCCAGGCAAGCACCGACGGCAGCAGCAGCGACAGCAGGAAGAGGATGTGATCGAGTCCGATCCAGATGTGCCAGACGCCCTCGCGCACGTAATCGGTGAACTGCGACCAGCGCTCGACGGCGCCGAGCTCGAAGGTCTGCGTCGGCTGCTGCGGGCCGAGCACTGCAGTGCGCGCCAGGCCGCGCGCCTGCAGGTTGAGCAGGCCGCGGTGCTGCGGGTCGAGGTCGGCGAACAGCGTGTAGGTGATGGCCAGCCGGGATGGCACGCCAGCCTCGCCGGCGCACCGTAGCGCGAGTGGCAAGACCGAGTACGCGCCGTCGGTGTGGCCGTCGACCTGCTGCGCACCGACCTCGATCGCGCACGGATGGTCGTCGGCACTGACCTGGAGTCGCGCGGTCGCATAGGCTGCGATCTCGGCGTGGCGCGCACGCACCTCGCCCCAGGTGAGTTCGCCGTTGCCGTCGGCGTCCAGTCCGAGCGCGAAGTCGAGGTCGCGCAGCGCGATGTCCCAGCGTCCCTCGATCGACGCGGACTTGATCTCGATCGTGAGGTAGCTGTCCGAGGGCTTGTGTGCGATGGCCGCGGAGGCTGCAGCGAGCAGCAGCAGCGCGAGAAGATGCCGGACCGCGACCATCACCGCAGCGCCTCCAGCTGCGCGGCCAACGCGCGCAGCACCACACTCTCGACGCCGTTCCTTTCCAGCCAGTCGAGGGCCGGCGCAGCGTCGGATCGCGAGCGCGCGGCCAGCGCCGCCTCGAGCAGCACGCGAGCGTCGGCGGCCTCCTTTTGCACCGCGAAATTCGACCGCGCGAGCGCCAACGATCGCTTCGCATCGTGCAACAGCGCGAGCGCGAAACGCGCCTCCTCCTTCTCGTGCGTGCGGTCGCCGCGGGCGCGCGCGGCGTCGAAGCGAGCGCCCAGCTCGCGCGCCCAGCCGTCCGCGCGCGGATCGCCCGCGGCCTTGGCGGCCAGCGCCAGACGCAGCAGCAGCACGTCGGCACGGCCCCGGTCGGCCAGCACCTTGACCACCTCCGCGGCGCGTCCGCGGTCGAGCAGAAAGTCGGCATGCGCGGCTTCGAGGTAGGTGTCGGGCAAACCGAGCGAAAGCGCCTCGTTGTAGGCACGCTCGGCCGCCACAGGATTGCCACGCCGCTCCTCGATCTCGGCCAGCCGTGTGAGCGCCCACAGGCGCTCGGCGGGCGATGCATCGGTCGCGGCCCGCAGTGCGCCCGCGAGCACACGCGACGCGTCGGCGGCACGGCCGCTCATCGAGTCGACATACGCGCTGCAGGCCGTGCCGATCAGCGGTGTCGTGTTTGGCGCGAGGCCCGCACAGGCACGGCGCGCGCTGGTGTAGTCGGCACGCACCATCTGCACCGCGGCCATCCAGGACCAGGCCTCGGCGTTGTCGGGCTCGGCGGCCACCGCGGCGTCGAGGTCGGCCAGCGCCAGGTCGAAGCGATGGTCGTACTGTCGCAGCACCGCGCGTAGCACGCGCACCGGCACCGGCGGTGCGGCCTCGTCCCACCACGGCCCGAGCACCGCCTGCGCGTGGCCCACGTAGCGTGGGTCGCCCTCGGCCAGCGCCTCCTCGACGTACCGCCGCGCCAGCGCCACCGCCGTGTCGACATTGTTCGGATCACGCAACGCGGCCAGTCGCATCGACTGCAGCTCGCGCGCGCGGGGGTTGGTCGCGCGAGCGGGCACCCGTTCGAGCACCTGTGTGTCGTCAGCTGGCATGAAGGGCGCCGCCTGAGCGGGCACGGTCAGGGCACAGGCGGCGAGCAGGCCGGTGACGGCTTGGATCGAGAGGGGCATGTCGGGTCGAGCGATGGCAGGCGCGGCATGGTAGCCACCTCCGCGCCAGGCGCACCGAACCCGTGCCGTTCGAACGTGTACCGGCACAGGCTGCGCACCGGCTACGCTAGGGGCCCGAGCGCCCTGCCTGACGAACCGCCGACGATGGACACCACCGAATTGCGAGCGCGCCTTGTGCGCGCGGCGCACTACGATGCCGAGTACGGCGCAAGCCTGTCCAATCATTTGCCGATGGCGCTGACCGCATTGACGCGGCTGGGCGCGAGCGCCGAGCGGCTCGACGCGTTCATGGACCTGTACTTGCGGCGCCTGCACGCCGCGCCGCCGCGCCAGCCCTGGTCTGCAGGCGAACCCTGGCGTGGCGCGCTCGGCGACCCGCGCGCATGGCCGACGTATCGCACTCTGTTCCGCGATTGGTTTGCGTACGAGGACGTGGCCACGACGCTCGACCAGGCGTTGCCCACGCTGATGCGGGGGGCGGGCGCCGCCGCCTTCCACGGCCTGATTCGCACGGCCTATGCGCTGGCCGCCAACCATGCCGATGAACTGGCCGACGGCCTGGCGTATTGGGCCTGCCGCTGGTTCAGCTGTGGCGATGCATCGGCGCTGGTGCAAGGCAACGAGGGTGACGCGCTGGCGGTGCTCGGCGAACTCGACCTTGGCACGGTGCCCGACATGCCGCTCATCGCGCAAGGCATGGCCTGGGCTGCCGCGCACCCGCGCTTCGCGATGGTGATGGCGCGCTGGCAAGTCGACGGCTGGAGCACGCTGCCGCGCCTGGCTCACCTGGCGGCCGAACGTTATGCGGCAAGCGCCGACTTCACCGCGCTGCACCTCGTGACCAGCGCGCACGCGGTGCGGGTGCTCCTGCCCTGGATCGATGCCGATGCGCGCTTGGACGCGCTGCGCCACTACGCGCTGGCCTACGCTGCCGCGTGGGGCACGCTGCCGCGCGATGCGCCGACGTTGGCGCCAATGCCCGTGCTGCCCTGGTCGGAGGTCGTCGCGCGCGCGATCGAGAGCGACGACGATCACCGCATCAAGCTGGTCGACTGCTGCCGTGAGCTCGAAGGCGCGCAAGGCGGCGCCGTGTGGGCCACGGCGGCATCGCGCGCAGTGGCATGAGGCGCATGAGCGCGCACCTTGCGGCCTACGGCCGCGACCCAGCAGGCAGACAATCGCCTGCATCGCCAATGAGGAACCTTGCCATGCCCGCTGCCAAATACCTGTTCGGCCTGTTGCTCGTCAGCGTGCTTCCGTGCCACGCGCAGAACGGGACTTTCCAATCGAGATCGCTGACGCCGGAAACCGCGCTGGCCGCAGCGCGCGCCGCGCTCGACGCCTGCCGCAAGCAGGGGTTTCAGGTTGCGGTGGCGGTCACCGACCGAGCCGGCATCACGCAGGTCCTGCTGCGCGATCGCTTCGCGGGTCCCCATACGGTCGAGGTGGCGTCGGACAAGGCTTGGACCGCGGTGAGCTTTCGCACCTCGACGAGCACCCTGGCCGCGGAAACCCAGCCCGGCCGGCCGATGAGCGGACTGCGCAACCTTCCGCGGTTTCTCGCTGCAGGCGGCGGCCAGGTGATCGAGGCCGGGGGGACCGTGCTGGGGGCGATCGGCGTGTCGGGTGGCCCGGGAGGCGAGGCCGACGACAGCTGTGCTGTGGCCGGCATCAAGGCCATCGGCGACGCGATCGAGTTCTGACGTCGGCGAGATCGCGAGGAACCCGCACCATGGCCAGAACCGCTGTCGTCTCCGCACTCGTCGCTGCCGCACTCACCGCGGCAGCCTTCATGCTCAACCCGACGCCCGAGGCGCACCGCGCCAAGATCAAGGAGGCGATCGCCGAGCGCAGCCCGCTCGCCGCCGCGCTGGGCCTCGGCGCGCTGACGGCGTTTACCTCGACGTATCACGCACTGGGTGTGGCTTCGTACACCACGGTCAACGAGCGCGTGGCCTCGATCGGCGCGCTCGGCATGGTCTTCGTGCTGCAGCCGTCGCAGGACAAATGAGCGCCGCGGCCGCGATTGCCGAACTGCCCAACCTGGGCCCCAAGTCGCAGGCCGCCCTCGCCGCCGCCGGCATCACCAGCTTCGAGACGCTGCGCCGCCTCGGTTCGGTGGCTGCGTACGCAAAGGTCCGGCGTTCGGGTGGAAAGGTCAGCCTCAACCTGTTGTAGGCGCTCGAGGGTGCATTGACGGGCCTGCCGTGGCAGGCGGTCGCGCGTGAGCACCGAACGAGCCTGCTGCTGGTGCTCGAGCACCACGAGCGGGCCTGAGCGCCCGAACATGCGGACTCGGCCCTTCAGCGCGCCAACACGGCGTGCCGCTCGCGGGCGCGCTGCCCCGCGGCGCGCTTCAAGCTGCCGGTGAACGCCAGCGACAGCCGCGCGTGCAGCAAGCGCTCGAACACACCGCGCACCGCTTGGGCATCGAGCGCATCGAGAGCCGCCGCGCGCTCTTCGATGCTGCGCACGCGGCCGAGCGTGAACAGATCGAGCGCGGCATCCTCGAGCCTTCGCAGTGGCTTCTCGGCGTCGCGCAGGCGGCGCACCCGCAGCTGATTGTGTGCGCGGGACAGTTCTGCCGCGTCGATCGATCCGGCATGCGCGTGCAGCAGCGCAAGCACCACGTCCAGACATTCGTTGGCGCGCTCGGGCGCGGTCGATGTCTCGATGATGAACTGGCCACACAGGTCCTGCACCTCGGCGGCGCACGAGGCGTGGTAGGCCAGGCCTCGTTTCTCGCGCAGCTCGTGCAGCAGAGGCGAACTCATGCCCTCTCCCAGCACCGCGGCGGCGAGCGCGGCGGCGTCCTCGGCCGCATCGCCTCGAGGCCCGATCGCCCCGCCCAGCACCGCGTGGGTCTGGCTCGAGCCCTCTTGTGCGCGGGTCCGCACGTCGCCCAGGTAGGCGGGCGGCTCGACACGCGCCGAGCCGCCTGCCGGTAGCGACGCGAAGGCCTGCGTGGCAGCGAGCAGGAAGCTGTCCTCGTCGAATGCACCCGCGGCGCCCACGACGATGTTGTCGCCGCGGTACTGGCGCTGCACGTACTGCACCAGTTCGTCCCGTGCGAGGCGTTGCACCCGCGTGCGCGTGCCAATCACCGGCAGCGCGGCCGCATGCAGCCCGTAGCATGCACTGTCGAACAACTTGTAGGCCGATGACACGGGGTCGTCTTCGTCCTCCGCCAGCTCCTGAAGAAGCACTTGGCGCTCGCGCTCGAGCTCATCGGCCGGAAAACTCGGCACGGTTACCAGGTCGGCGAGCATGCGCGCGGCCTCGCCCGCGTGTTCGGGCAGGCCGCGCATGTAGAAGGCGGTGTGGTCGCGGTCGGTGTGGGCGTTCACCTCGACGCCGAGTGCCTCGGCGTCAACGTTGATGCGCCGCGCGTCGCGCGTGGCCGTGCCCTTGAACAGCATGTGCTCGACCATGTGGCTGATGCCATTGACCGCGCGCGATTCGTGCGCGCTGCCGCTGCGGATGAACACCGCGACACCGGCTGTCGTGGCCGCGGGCAGGGGCAGCGTGACGAGACGCACGCCGTTGGCCAGCGTGGCAAGGGTGGTCTTGGACGGACTCACGTGATGCGGCGATAGAAGACGGTGGCGTCGCGATAGCCACCGACCGCCCACAGCGCGCTGTCGAGGATCTCGCAGTTCACCGATGCGCCATCGTCCACAAAGCCGATCAGCGACTCGGCAAGGGCGTGCACGTCGGTTTCGCTGGCCGCGGCAAGGCGTCGTACAGCGGGCGGGCGTTCGGCGCGGGTGTGGTCCACGGGGGTCAAAGCGGTCGATAGGAGTGGCGGTCTGGCGCGGTGCGATCGTAGAGCACGCCCCGGCGACGCCCGAGCCTGTCGGGCACATGTGCTCACGATTTGGGTTGAACTCCGTGAGCGATCGACGATCATGGGTTGGATGGATCCCACCGTCTCACAGATCTCGGCGGAGCGACCGGCCGCGCCGCCGGTCGGTGGCGGGCAGCGTCTGGTGGTCGGCGCTGTCGTCGTCGCGCTGGCGATTGCGGCCGGGGCCTATCTGTGGTGGCGCGAGGGTCGAGGCAGCGCACCACCCGTGACCACAGGGACGGCTGACGCGCCCCCGGTGAGCCCGACCCCGCCGCCCGTTGCGGCCGCCGAGCCGGCGCCTCCCGCGATCCTTCATCCGATCGAGCAAGCCGCCGTCGTGACCCAGGGCGCGCAGGCCGCGTCGCCGTCCGGCCCCGACAGTGCCGACGCCGCACTGCGGCGCGCGTTGGGAGAACTCCTGGGCAGCAAGGCGATGCTCGCGATGGTGCATACCGATGACTTCGTGCGACGCGTCGTCGCGACGATCGACAACCTCGACCGTGCGCATGCCGCGCCGAGGCTGTGGCCCGTGGTGCCGGCGCCCGGGCGGTTCGCCACCGTGCGCGGTGGCGACGGCGCGGAGCAGATCGCTCCAGCCAACACGTCGCGCTACGCGCCTTTCGTCGCCTTCATCGAATCGATCGACACCGCGCGTGCCGCGGCCCTGTACGTGCAGTGGTATCCGCTGTTCCAGCAGGCCTATCGCGAGCTCGGCTATCCGCAGGGATACTTCAACGACCGCTTGGTGCAGGTGATCGACCGTCTGCTCGCATCGCCCGAAGTGGCGCCGCCGATCGCAGTGCGCCTGACCGAGGTGAAGGGCCCGATCGCCTCCGAGCGCCCCTGGGTGCGCTATGAGTTCGCCGATCCTGCGCTCGAGTCATTGCCCGCCGGCTCGAAGATGCTGGTGCGCATGGGACCCGCGCAATCGCAACGCCTGAAGACCAAGCTGGCCGCGTTCCGCGCCGCGATCGTGCGCGCGGTGCCGGCAGCGCGCCAGCCCTAGCGAGCCTGCGCGCCAGTCAGTCGGCAGGCGGCTGCGTTGCCGGGGGCAGCGTGGCCAGCCGCGCCGGCAGCAGCGACCAGATCGCGCGCCGATCGTCGTCGTCGAGCACCGACCACAACGCGATCTCGTCGAGCGTGCGGCCACAGCCGACACAGTGACCGCTCGGCTCGTCCATGCGGCAGATGTTCCTGCATGGACTGGGGATCATGGTGGGGCCTGCACCACGTCATGCACCGGGGCGTTGTCGGTGAGCGGAGGCAGGTCCGCCGGTGCGAGGCGGAACACCCCGTTCGGATGCCCAGCGGCGGCCCAGATCGCATCGAAGCGGAACAGGTCGGCATCGATCAGGGTCAGCGGTGATTCGCTGTGTGCAAGCGGGGCTACGCCGCCGATCGAAAACCCGGTGCGCGCCTTGACGAACTCGGCGTCGGCACGCCCGAGCGCACCGGCGATCGCAGCCACCTTGTTCTCGTCGACGCGCCTGTCGCCCGAGGCGATGACGAGCACCGCGCGATCGTCGCTCTTGCGCCGGAAGATCACGCTCTTGGCGATCTGGCCGAGCGTGACGCCCAGCGCATCGGCCGCCTCCTGCGACGTGCGCGCGGCCACCTCGAGCCAAACCGGCCGATGCGGGTGACCGCGCGCGGCGAGCGCGGCCGCGACGCGGCGAAAGCCCTCGGGCCTGTCGTCGACCACCGGCGTCATGCGGCGGCAACTTCCGACTTGCCGCGCCTGGCCAGCAGTGCCTTGCCCGCGCGCGAGATCGGCGCGCGCCCGAGCACGCCAGAGATGTATGCGCCGGCGTCGACCAGGGCGTCGAGGTCGATGCCGGTGGCAATGCCCAGGCCCTCGAGCATGAACACCACATCCTCGGTGGCGACGTTGCCCGTTGCTCCCTTGGCATACGGACAGCCGCCGAGCCCCGCCACGCTGGTGTCGAAGTGCGCAACGCCGATCTCGAGGCACGCGTAGATGTTCGCCAGCGCCTGGCCGTAGGTGTCGTGGAAATGACCGCTCACCTCGTCGATCGGGTAGTGCCGCAGCGCCCGCTCGATCGCGCGTTGCACACGCCTGGGCGTGCCCACGCCGATCGTGTCGGCGATGCCCACATGCTGCACGCCGATGCCCTTCATCAGCCGGACCACGCGCTCGACCTCGTCGGCGCTGACTTCGCCCTGGTAGGGGCAGCCCAGCGCGGTGGAGATCGCGCCACGCACCTTCAGGCCCGCCGCGAGCGCCGCCTCGGCCACGGGTCGGAAGCGCTCGATGCTCTGCTCGACGCTGCAGTTGATGTTGCGCTGGCTGAAGGCCTCGCTCGCGGCGCCGAATACGACGACCTCATCGGGCCGTGTGGGCAGCGCAGCCTCGAAGCCCTTCATGTTCGGCACCAGCACGTGATAGCGCACGCCCGGCGCGCGCTCGATGCCGGCCATCACGGCCACGTTGTCCGCCATCTGGGGCACCCACTTGGGCGAGACGAAGCTGGTGACCTCGATGTCGCGCACGCCGGCGGCCTGCAGGCGCAGCACCAGGCCGACCTTGTACTCGGTCGCGACAGGCTGCTTCTCGTTCTGTAGACCGTCGCGCGGGCCAACGTCGACCAGATGGACATGGGTGGGCAGGGCAGCGGGCATGTGAACGATTCCTCGGTCGCGGCAGGAATCACTGTATCGCGCCCGTCTTCGCCCCCGACCAGGGGGTGGTCTTGTGCCTGAACCGGGTCGACACTGCCTCGCATGGATCCGCGTACCGTAATTGCACAGCGCATCGACCTGCATCTGCGGCGACAGCTCGGGGAGGCCGTGGATCTGCAGCGGGCGCTGAACGACGAGGCCTACAAGCGCGATCTGCTGCTGGTTTGCGACGCGATGAAGGGCACGGAGCTGCCTTTGCTGGCGCGCCAGTTCCGCGTCGCCGGTGAGCGTTACGAGGCCGAGCGCCACCAGTTTGAGCCTGCAGGCTGCCACGCCGGCCCGCCGCAGGACTGGGGCACCGACACCTCGGGCTTCGGCTTGTCGCGGCCGCTGCCGCTGGCGGAACCCGAAAAGAAGGTTCCGAAGCCCTCGTGGTTCTTGCCGTCACGCTGGCTGTGACGGCCGGCGCGGACGCGGTGCCGTGACAGCCCATGGGCCGGCGCGCGCCGGCTTCGTTCAACCGAGTGGCTCGACGCGCAGAAGCTCGGCGCCTTCGGCGACCTGATCGCCCACGCCATAGAGCAGCTCGGCCACGGTGCCGTCGCGCGGTGCGGCGATGGTGTGCTCCATCTTCATTGCTTCCATCACGGCCAGCGGCTGGCCGGCCTTGACCGCATCACCCGCGCTCACCAGGAAGGCGACCATCTTGCCGGGCATCGGCGCAGTCAGGCGCCCGGCGGCAATGCCCTCGCCAGCATGCGCCAGCGCATCGACCTGCTGCAGCGCGAGCGAGCCTTGCGGCGCGAACACGGTCATGCGCTCGCCGTCAGCATAGACCGCCAGCGTCCAGCGGGCGTCGCCCAGGGTCACGTCGTGGCGATCGTGGCCGAGCGCCGTGGCCGAGAACGGCCAGCGCCGCGAGCCGACGGCCAGCGTGAGCGCACCGTCATGCGCGCGGTGCAGACTCACCGCATGGCGCTCGCCGCCGATGTCCAGATCGAAGCGCCGCGTCGCGCCACCGAACAGTCGCCATCCGTCGCGGCGAGACCACGGATCGTCGTCCTGCAAGGAGGCTTCGTTCGCCAGCTCGCGCGCGACGACGCCTGCCGCGGCGCATTCGAGCGCCAGCGGCGCGAACGCGAACAGCGCCGCACGCTCGCGCTCGATCAGTGCCGTGTCGAGTTCGGCTCTCGAGAACGCATCGGTCGCGACCACGCGGCGCAGGAACGCGACGTTGGTGGCCAGGCCGACGATATGGGTGTGTGCCAACGCGGCGTCCAGCCGTGCCAGTGCCTGCTGCCGGTTCTCGCCCCAGACGATCAGCTTGGCGATCATCGAGTCGTAGTGCGGGCTGATCGCGTCGCCCTCGTCGAATCCGCCATCGACGCGTGGCGTGTCTTCGCTGCGCTCGAAGCTTACGTGGGCCGGCCAACGCGCGACCTTCAGCTTGCCGGTGGCAGGCAGGAAGCCACCCTCGGGGTTCTCGGCACAGATGCGCGCCTCGATCGCGTGGCCGCGCATCGTGAGCTGTTGCTGTGTCAGCGGCAGTGGCTGGCCCGCGGCCACGCGCAACTGCCACTCGACGAGATCGAGCCCGGTGATCGCCTCGGTGACCGGATGCTCGACCTGGAGCCGCGTGTTCATCTCCATGAAGTAGGCGCGGATGTCGCCGTCGTCGAGCTCCTCGGCGACGAACTCGACCGTGCCAGCACCGACATAGCCCACGGCCCGGGCCGCCGCGACGGCGGCCTCGCCCATCTGGCGTCGCCGCGCCTCGCTCATGCCCGGCGCGGGCGCTTCCTCGAGCACCTTCTGGTGGCGTCGCTGCACCGAGCAGTCGCGCTCGAACAAGTACACGCAGTGGCCCAGCGTGTCGGCGAAGACCTGGATCTCGATGTGGCGTGGCCGCGTGACGTAACGCTCGACCAACACATGGTCGTCGCCGAAGCTGGCCTTGGCCTCGCGCTGGCACGACGCGAGCGCAGCAGCGAAATCCTCGGCGCGTTCGACACGGCGCATGCCCTTGCCGCCGCCGCCGGCGCTGGCCTTGATCAGCACCGGGTAGCCGATGCGCTCGGCCTCGCGCGCGAGCAGTGCCGGTTCGTTGTCCTGGCCGTGGTAGCCGGGCACGAGCGGCACGCCGGCCCTGTCCATCAGCGCCTTGGCCGCGGCCTTGCTGCCCATCGCCGCGATCGCCGAGGCCGGCGGGCCGATGAACACAAGCCCGGCCTTTGCACACGCGGCGGCAAACGCCTCGTTCTCCGACAGGAAGCCGTAGCCCGGGTGGACCGCCTGCGCACCGGTGGCCTTCGCGGCGTCGAGGATCCGTTCCCAGCGCAAGTAGCTCTCTCGCGGCGGCGGGGCGCCAATGCGCACCGATTCGTCGCAAGCGCGCACATGGCGCGCATTGGCGTCGGCGTCGGAGTACACCGCCACGGTGCGAACGCCGAGCCGCCGCGCGGTCGCGGCGACACGACAAGCGATCTCGCCGCGGTTGGCAATCAGGATCTTGTTGAACACCTCAAGCCTCCCCCATCTGCGTCGGCACGAAGTGCCCGCGCAGTCGCCTCACCAAGCCGCGCAGGAAACGGAACAGCACGACGATGGCAGTGACCATCACCACCAGCGTGAACGCCAGCACGACCAAGAACCACACCGGGTGCGACCATGCCAGCCACAGCATCGAGGGCACGAACGCGTCGCCGAGCAGCGACAGGCCGATGTTCGAGAACGGCTCGGGGGACGTGTTGACCGCTGCGCGGGTGGTCGTCTTGGCCGCGTGGGAGGTCGCTGCCAGCGTGCCGCCCAGCAGCGCCGCCAGCGCGGCCCAGGTGGCCTGGTCGCCGCCGAACACGCCGTAGGCCAGCGCCGCACCGGCAGGAATGCGGATGAAGGTGTGCACCGTGTCCCACAGCGAGTCGACCCAGGGCACCTTGTCGGCGAAGAATTCGACCAGCACCAGCGCGCCGCTGGCGTAGAGCATCGCCGGCTGCTGCAGCACGTGCAGCCCCGCAGGCAACGCGACCCAACCGAGATTCCCCGCCAGGCCCGTGAGGAAGACCACCGCATACAGCCGCAGCCCGCTCGCCCAGCCGAGCGCCGCCGCGAGGGCGATCAATTGTGTGGTGTCGACGTTCACGCCGCCCACTTCGGTGCGCGCTTCTGCAGGAAGCTCTGCACGCCTTCCCGGCCTTCGTCGCTGGCGCGAATGTCGGCGATGCGGCGCGCGGTCTCGGCGCGCAGTCCGGCGTCGATCGGCCGGCCCGCGATGTCCTTCACCAGTTGCTTGCAGGCCCTCACCGCAGCCGGGCCGTTGGCCACCAGCGCGGCGACGATCTCGGCGACCTTCGCATCGAGCGCGTCGGCGGCGACAACCTCGTGAACGAAACCCATCGTCTTGGCCTGCGCCGCGGGGAAGCGTTCGGCGGTGACGAAGTAACGGCGCGCTGCCTGCTCGCCCATGGCGCGAACGACATACGGTCCGATCGTCGCGGGCAGCAGGCCCAGTTTCGATTCGGACAGACAGAACTGCATGCCTTCGGCCGCAACGAGAACGTCGCACACCGCGGCCAGGCCCACGCCGCCGGCGTAGCAATCGCCGTGCACGCGGCCGACCACCGGTACCGGGCAGGCGTGGATCGTCCACAGCATGTCGGCCAGGGCCTGCGCGTCTGCGCGGTTCTGCTCCCAGGTGTAATCGGCCATGGCGCGCATCCACGACAGATCCGCGCCGGCGCAGAACGCCTTGCCGCGGCCACCGAGCACGATCGCGCGCAGCTGCGGTTCGGTGCCGAGCTGCGCGAACGCCTGCGTCAGCTCGGCGATCACGCCGTCGTTGAATGCGTTGCGCACGTCGGGGCGATTGAGCCAGACCTCGGCCACGTGCGCCGACGGCCGGTGGATGTCGAGTGTGGCGCTGCTCACATGCGGAACACGCCGAAGCGCGTGTCGGGGATGGGTGCGTTCATGCTGGCCGCGATGCCGAGCGCGAGCACGCGGCGCGTGTCGGCGGGGTCGATCACGCCGTCGTCCCACAGTCGCGCGCTCGCGTAGTACGGGTGGCCCTGCGCCTCGTACTGCGCGCGAATCGGTGCCTTGAAGGCCTCCTCGTCGGCGTCACTCCAGGTGCCGCCCTTGCCCTCGATGCCGTCGCGCCGGACAGTGGCCAGCACGCTGGCGGCCTGCTCGCCACCCATCACCGAGATGCGAGCGTTCGGCCACATCCACAGGAAACGCGGCCCGTAGGCCCGCCCGCACATGCCGTAGTTGCCGGCGCCGAACGACCCGCCGATGATGATCGTGAACTTGGGTACCTGCGCGCAGGCCACAGCCGTGACCATCTTGGCGCCCGCGCGCGCGATGCCTTCGTTCTCGACCTTCCTGCCCACCATGAAGCCGGTGATGTTCTGCAGGAACACCAGCGGCACCTTGCGCTGGCAGCACAGCTCGACGAAGTGCGCGCCCTTGTTGGCGCTCTCGGTGAAAAGGATCCCGTTGTTGGCGACGATGCCCAGCGGCATGCCCTCGATGTGCGCGAAGCCGGTCACGAGCGTGCTGCCATAGCGCGCCTTGAATTCGTCGAACTCGCTCGCATCGACGATTCGCGCAATGATCTCGCGCACGTCGTAGGGCTTGCGCGTGTCGGTGGGGATCACGCCGTGCAGCTCGGCCGGGTCGAGCCTGGGCGGGCGCGGCGCGATCGTGGCCAGCGGATTCGGCTTGCGCCAGTTGAGATGACCGACGATGCGGCGTGCCAACGCGAGTGCATGGATGTCGTCCTCGGCGAGGTGGTCGGCAACGCCTGACAGCCGCGTGTGCACATCGCCGCCGCCGAGGTCTTCCGCGCTGACCACCTCGCCGGTGGCCGCTTTGACGAGCGGCGGGCCGCCGAGGAAGATCGTGCCCTGCTCCTTGACGATGATGGTCTCGTCGCTCATCGCCGGCACGTAGGCGCCGCCGGCGGTGCACGAACCCATCACGACGGCGATTTGCGGGATACCCTCGCCGGAGAGGGTGGCCTGGTTGTAGAAGATGCGGCCAAAGTGCTCGCGATCCGGGAACACCTCGTCCTGGTTGGGCAGGTTGGCCCCGCCCGAATCGACGAGGTAGATGCAAGGCAGCCGGTTCTCGCGCGCGATTTCCTGGGCGCGCAGGTGCTTCTTGACCGTCATCGGGTAGTAGGTGCCGCCCTTGACGGTGGCGTCGTTGCAGACGATCACGCACTCGACACCGGCCACGCGGCCGATGCCGGCGATCATGCCGGCGCCCGGTGCGTCGTTGTCGTACATGTCGAGCGCGGCCAGTGGCGCGATCTCGAGGAAGGGAGTGTCCGCGTCGAGCAGCCGTTCGACCCGCTCGCGCGGCAGCAGCTTGCCGCGCGAGAGGTGCTTGGCGCGTGGCCCGTCGCCTCCGCCCTGGGCGATGGTCTGCAGCTTCGTGTTCAGGTCATCGACCAGGGCGCGCATCGCCTCCGCGTTGGCCTTGAACTCTTCTGACCGCGCATTGAGCTTCGAAGCCAGGACGGGCATGGGGTCGGTCTCCTGGAACGCCGCCGGCACAGGACTCGCACGGGTTGCGGCTCGACGTTCACGTTGGCGTCGATTCTACGGAAGGCCCCGCCGCGGCTTCAGTTGTTGCGGAACAGGTCGGCGGCAGTGGTGGGGTCGAGGTCCTCGCCCATGCGTGCGCGGAACAGCAGTTCGTCGGTGGCGCGCAGGCGCCGCGACACTTCGCGGCTGATGTTCATCTGGATCAGCGCGAACTGCTCGGCGTCGTGCTCGAACAGGCGATACAGCGCGGCCGAGCCGAACTCGATCGCTCGGCAGTCGTCGACGGCCCGCACCGAGGCGCTGCGAGGGAACAGGTCGATCAGTGCCATTTCGCCGAAGCACTGCCCGGCGTCGAAACGGTGCAGCTTCCAGTCGTCGCCGTTCCAGTGCTTGAGCACGTCGACCCGGCCCTGCTCAAGCACGTACATCGACTCGGCACGCTCACCCTCGTGGAAGAAGTACTCCCCCGCCCGCCGCGTCACCAGGGTCGCATCTGCAAGGAGGAATTCGAGCGTGTCGCCGCGCAGGGCGCCGAAGATCGGCATGGCCTGGAGAAGCTCGATGTGGCCTGCCGAGCCGGTGCCGGCGGCGTGCACGGGCACTGCCCGGCCGCCGTTTCCGCTGTCCGCTGTCATGCATGCATCATCCGCGAACCCGGGCAGCGCGTTCAAGCCCTTTTCGGCGATGCGGGAAACATCGCAGCGCCTCGCCGCAACCACGGCCTACCATCGCAGCCGCATGCTCGATCCGGCGGCCATGACCCACGCTCTCCCTGCCTTGCGCGACTACCGTCTGCAGGACAACCTCGCTGCGGCCGCCGGCGCGGTGTTCCTCACCGGGACACAGGCCCTGGTTCGATTGCTGCTGATGCAGCGCCGTCGTGACGAGGCTGCCGGGCTGCGGACCGCGGGTTTCGTCTCCGGCTACCGCGGCTCGCCACTGGGCATGGTCGACCAGCAGTTGTGGAAGGCAAAGACGCTGCTCGACGCGGCGGGCATCCAGTTTCTTCCTGCGATCAACGAGGACCTGGCCGCCACCGCGTGCCTGGGCACGCAGCGCGTTGCGCTCGACCCCAAGCGCACCGTCGACGGCGTGGTGGCGATGTGGTACGGCAAGGGTCCGGGCGTGGACCGCTCGGGCGATGCACTGAAGCATGGCAATGTCTACGGTTCGTCGCCGCTCGGCGGCGTGCTGGTGGTCGCCGGCGACGACCACGGCTGCGTGTCGTCGTCGATGCCGCACCAGAGCGACATCGCCATGCAGGCCTGGGGCATGCCGGTGCTGCACCCGGCCAACGTGGCCGAGTACCTCGAGTTCGGTCTCTACGGCTGGGCGCTGTCTCGCTTCAGCGGCGCCTGGGTCGGCTTCAAGGCGATCAGCGAAGTCGTCGAGTCGGCCATGACGGTCGACCTCGACGCGGTGCCGCTGGACTTCACGCTGCCGGTGGACTTCACGCCCGCGCAGGACCTTCACGTGCGTGCCGTCGACCTGCCGTCGCTCGCGCTCGAGCAGCGGCTGGCGGCCAAGCTCGATGCGGTGCGTGCGTTCGCGAAGGTCAACTCGCTGGACAAGCACGTGGTCTCGAGTCCGCGCGCGACGCTGGGCATCGTCACCGTCGGCAAGGCGCACTTCGATTTCATGGAAGTCTTGCGCCGGCTTGCGCTCGACCCGAATGCGCTGGCCGCTGCCGGCGTGCGGGTCTATAAGGTGGGGCTGGTGTTCCCGATCGAACCGACGCGGATGCTCGATTTCGTCGGCGGGCTCGAGGAGATCCTCGTCATCGAGGAGAAGGCGCCGGTGGTCGAGCGTCAGATCAAGGAGCTGCTGTATGCCGTGCCCAACGTGCAGCGGCCGCGCATCGCCGGCAAGACCGACCACGAAGGGGCGCCATTGATCTCGGCGCTCGGCGAACTGCGGCCGTCGCGGATCATGGCGGTGGTCGCCGAATGGCTGGCGCGATTGAATCCCGCGCTCGATCGGCGCCATCTGGTCGTCGACTTCACGATGCCCACGCTGCTGTCCAACGAGGCCGACGCAGTGAAGCGACTGCCCTATTTCTGCTCGGGCTGCCCGCACAACACCTCGACCCGCGTGCCCGAGGGATCGCGCGCGCTGGCGGGCATCGGCTGCCACTTCATGGCCAGCTGGATGGAGCGGGACACCAGCGGCCTGATCCAGATGGGCGCCGAGGGCGTCGACTGGGCGGCGCACTCGCGCTTCACGACGGAGCGCCATGTATTCCAGAACCTCGGGGACGGGACCTACTTCCACTCGGGCCTGCTCGCGATCCGGCAGGCGATCGCCGCCGGCGCGAACATCACCTACAAACTGCTCTACAACGATGCGGTAGCGATGACCGGCGGTCAGCCGGTAGATGGTCTCATCAGCGTGCCCGAGATCGCGCGGCAGGTCGAGGCCGAGGGGGCGAAGCGCATCGCCGTGGTGTCCGACGAGGTCGCGAAGTATCGCGGTCACGAGGCCGAGTTTCCGCGCGGCACCACGTTTCACGACCGCGCCGCGATGGACGTGGTGCAGCGCGAGTTGCGCGAGATCGACGGCGTCACGCTGCTGATCTACGACCAGACCTGTGCCGCCGAGAAGCGGCGCCGGCGCAAGAAGGGTGAGCTCGCCGATCCGCCGCGCCGCGTCTTCATCAACGAGCGCGTCTGCGAAGGCTGCGGCGATTGCGGCGTGGCCAGCAACTGCCTGTCGGTGATTCCGGTCGAGACCGACTGGGGTCGCAAGCGCGCGATAGAGCAGTCGTCCTGCAACAAGGACTTCTCGTGCCTCAACGGCTTCTGCCCCAGTTTCGTCACCGTCGCAGGCGCAGTGCTGAAGAAA
>JAOUIM010000101.1 GCA_029884035.1 Aquincola sp.
GAGAAGCGGCCGGGCACTGCCGCAGCCGACGCGCCGTTGCGCTCGCGCGGCAACTGCGTCTTCCTCGGCAGTTCGGTGCGCAGCGGAACTGCCAAGGTCGTCGTCGTGCGTACGGGTGTGCACACGGCGATGGGCGAGGTGGCCTCCCGTCTGCTCGAGCCCGCGCAGGAGACCGAGTTCGCGCGCGGCGTGCGCCACTTCGGCGAGTTGCTGGTTCGCGTGATGGTGATCGTCGTGGTCGCGGTGCTGGTGACCAATCACTGGCTCGGCCGGCCGGTGATCGATTCCCTGCTGTTCGCCGTCGCTCTGGCGGTGGGTCTCTCGCCCGAGCTGCTGCCGGCGATCGTGAGCGTGTCGCTTGCCGGCGGCGCGCGCCGGCTTGCGGCCAGCGGCGTCCTGGTGCGACGGCTGGAAGCGATCGAGGACCTCGGCGGCATCGACATTCTGTGCACCGACAAGACGGGCACCCTGACCGTGGGCACGATGGCGCTGCAGGCGGCGGTGGACGCAGACGGCGGGGAGGCGATGCCGGTGCTGCGACTGGCCCACGTCAACGCTGCTTTCGAGACCGGGATCGACAACCCGATGGACACGGCGCTGGTCGATGCCGGGCGCGCAGCAGGGCTCACGACCGAGGGCTGGACCAAGGTCGACGAGATCCCGTACGACTTCGTGCGCAAGCGCCTGACCATCGTCGCCGCTGCCGCCGACGATCCGGGACGCCATCGGCTGATCGTCAAGGGGGCCTGTGCCCAGGTGCTGGCCATCTGCACCGGGGTCGAGCGGAGCGGGAACGAGCGCCCGCTCGACGAGGCCGAGCGTGGGCGGCTCGAAGCCTTCGTGCGCTCGCAAGGCGAGCGTGGCGTACGCGTGCTGGCGGTGGCCACGCGCAGCGTGCCGGCGCAGCCGAGCTACACCGTGGCCGACGAGGCGGCGCTGGTCCTTGTAGGGTTCCTGCTGTTTGCCGATGCGCCCAAGCCCGATGTGCTGCGCACGCTGCACGATCTGGCAGCGTGCGGTGTGCGCGTGAAGATCGTCACCGGAGACAACCGACATGTCGCCGCGCACCTGGCGCTGATCGTCGGCCTCGACCCGACAGCGGTGCTCTCGGGCGCGGATATTGCCGGCATGCGCGACGAGGCGCTATGGCACCTGGCCGAACGGACCGACCTGTTCGTCGAGCTCGAACCGGCGCACAAGGAGCGTATCGTGCGGGCCCTGCAGCATGCCGGGCACGCAGTGGGCTTCATGGGCGACGGCATCAACGATGCTCCGGCGCTGCATGCGGCCGACGTCGGCATCTCGGTGGACCGTGCCGTCGACGTTGCGCGCGAATCGGCCGACGTCGTGCTGCTGCGGCCCGACCTCGGGCTCCTGCTTCGTGGTATCGAGCAGGGGCGCCGCACCTTTGCCAACACCATGAAGTACATCGCGATCACGATCAGCGCCAACTTCGGCAACATGGTGAGCATGGCTCTCGCGACGCCGCTGCTGCCTTTCTTGCCGCTGACTGCCACCCAGATCCTGCTGAACAACCTGCTGTCGGACCTGCCGGCAATGGCGATCTCGACCGATCGTGTGGATGCTGACAGCCTCGACGTCGCGCAGCGCTGGAACGTTGCCGAGGTGCGCCGTTTCATGATCGTATTCGGTCTCACGAGTTCGCTGTTCGACCTGTTCACCTTCGCGCTGTTGCTGTACGTGTTCGACGCCGGCGAGACGCTGTTCCACAGCTCCTGGTTCGTCGTGTCGCTGCTCACCGAACTGGTGGTCGTGCTGGTTCTGCGCACGCACGCTGCGGCATGGCGCAGCCGGCCGAGTCGGCTGCTGCTGGGCTCCACCGTGGCGATGGCGGTGCTCGCGCTCGCGCTGCCTTCGCTGCCGGCAGCCGGGCGGGTGTTCGGCTTCGTGCCGATCCCGCCAGACCTGGTCGGCACGCTCGTCGCCGTCGTCGTGCTCTACGCGCTGACCACCGAGTGGCTCAAACGGCACCTGCAGCGTGCAGGCAGCCCGGCGTAGGCGAGGGCGCGGTGCGGCTGCGGCCTCAGTGCGCCATCAGCACCGGCAGCGTCATCGACTGCAGGACCGTGCGCGACGCACCGCCGAGCACGAGTTCACGCGCTCGGCTGTGCCCGAAACAGCCCATCACCAACAAGTCGGCGGACACGTCGGCGGCCGCTGACAGCAGCGCTTCGCCGGGGTGGTCGCGATCGATCAGGCAATGGGTGGTCTCCGCCGCGCAGTCGTGCAAGCCCAGCCATCTCCGCAATGCGGCGAGGGTGGGCGCGGCAGCGTCGCCGGGGTCCGGCGCCTCGACCGCAAGGTGGATGCGTCCGGCACGCTGCAACCATGGCAGCGCGGCACGCACGGCGCGGGCCGCCTCGCGGGTGGCCTTCCACGCCAGCAGCGCGATCAGGCCGTCGCTGGTCAGCGTGGCGGGGTCGAATCGCCCCGCATAGGGCACGACGAGCCCCGGCGCGCCAGTCTCGATCAGCGTCGATGCGACGAGTTCGCTGTCCGATGCTCGCTGAGCGGTCGAGGGATCGTGCTGCCCGAATACCACCAGGTCGGCCAGCAGCGCGTGTGCCGCCAGCGCGGCATAGACAGGGTCGCGTCCGGCGTCGACCCACTGTGCTGCGTCCGCGACCGCGGTGCCAGCGCCGCCAATGACTCGGTCGAACATGGCGCGCGCCTGCTCCTGGCGCTCGCGATCGATACGCTCGAGGGCCGGCATCAGCGACGCGAATCCTTCGACCAGCAGAAGAGGTGTGTCGTAGGCCGCCGTCGGCACGGCATAGACTGCGGTGAGCCAGGCACGAAACGCCTGCGCCAGCGTCAGCGCCATGCGTAGCCGCGCCTCGCTGCGAGCAAACGCGTCCACATGCACGACGATCGAGCCCACGATGTTCATTGCATTGCCTTCATGACCGCCCGGCTCGCGTTGAACTCAGCCTATCGGCTGTCAGTGCGGTCAGGTTGAGCACGCGCAACACGACTGGCCCCGATGATTCTAGATTGCCTTCGACGTGGCCAGTCACCCAGACGGCGCGATCGAGTCAGATGAAGGAGATGACATGAACGCCCTGACCCGCAGTGAACGTGGTTTCGATGATTTCTTCCCCGAGTTCTTCCGCCGCTTCTCGCGCATGCCCGCGTATGACGGGCCGGCCGAGATCCGTGTCAACGTGAAGGAGGACGACAAGGGCTACGAGGTACGCGCCGAGATTCCCGGCGCGAAGAAGGAAGACATCCGTGTGTCGGTCGACGGCAACGTGGTGTCGATCAGCACCGAAATGAAGGAGGAAAAGGAGACGAGCGGCAAGCGGATGCTGATGAAGGAACTGTATGTGGGCAGCAGCGCACGCAGTTTCACGCTGCCGCACGAGGTCGACGGCAGGGCCGCGGTCGCGAAGTACGAGAACGGCGTGCTCACGTTGCACCTGCCGCGTGCGAAGGAGAGCATGGGCCGCGCGATCAAGATCGAGTAACCGTGCGAGCGTGGTCGGTCCGCCGCAGGAACCTCACGCGGTGGGTCGACAACGATGCGCCGGCAGTGGGGCGGCCATGCCGCGTGGCCGCCCGGTCCGGAATCAATGAAGGAGTGCGACATGGCACGTTCAGCAAGGAAGTTGAAGGCAACCCTGGCACGGCCGGCACCGCCACGGCGGGCGGAGGCTGCACCTGAGAAGGACCTAGATCAGGTCGGCGCGGTCAACGCGCAATGGGCGCGCGAGGCACTGGGTGCTTCGTTGCTGCACACACAGAGCATGTTCACCGTCTTGCAGGCGATGCAGCAGGCGCAGGCGCGCATGCTTCACGACGCGTCGGCCGACATCGAGGGCGCGATCGAGGCGCTGCGCGCGGCCGAGGACGGCTCCGCGCTCGCCGCGGTGCCCGCTCGCCTGTTCAACGCGCAGTGGCAGCATTCGCTCGAGAACGTGGCCGCGACCGCAGGGCGCCTGATGGAGATCGAGTCGGCGTGGCTGCAGCAAGCGCAATCGCAGGCGGCGCAGCATTGGGCCGCGATGCCGTCGGGCAGCGGCGCCGAGGCGTTGCGTGCAGCGATCCCCGTTGCGGACAAGCGCTTGGGCGATGGCGTCGACGCTGCCTGGCAGCAATGGAGCCAACGCTGGCAGGACAGCGTCGGCGAGATGTCGCGAGCCTGGAGCGAAGCGGTGGGCGCCGCGCAGGCGCGCGCCTGACTCAGGCCACCAGAAGATCGCCCTCGTGCACGTGCCTCGGTTCGGCGAGCGGGCGGTGGGTCGGGGCGCGGGTGCCTTCCTCGCACAGGCCTCGCGTGCTGCGTGCATGCGCGCGCAGGCCGTCGAAGTCGAGGATTTCGATCTCGCGGTTGGCCACGCGCAGGCAGCCTTGCTCGATCAGCAGTCGCAGGGAGCGGCTGACCGTCTCGTGTGCCAGGCCCAGATGTGCAGCGATGTCGCGCCGGCTCATGCGCAGCAGCATGCGGCGTGGCGACAATCCGCGCTCGCCCATGCGCGTCGACAGGTGCAGCAGGAAGCGCGCGAGACGCGCATCTGCGGCCACCGCGGCCATCAGCTCGGCAAGCTCGACCGCGTGGCCGACCTGGCGGCTGATCACATGTTGCAAGGCGCGGTCGAGTCTCGCATCGATACGGCGCAGGCTCTCCAGCAGGCCAAGCGGTACGACGATGACACGGCTGTCTTCGAGTGCCACCGCAGTGCTCGCGTAGCATCCCTGCGCGATCCCGTCGTAACCGAGGAGGTCGCCGCGCATCGCGAAACCGAGCACGTGCTCGTAGCCGTCTTCGGCCGTCTTGATGTTCTTGAAGGTGCCTGCCTGCACGACGCAGATCTGCGTGGCCGGCGAGCCCTCGTGCAGCAGGGTCTCGCCGGTCGCGACGCGATGTGCGCCCGGCACCTGCAAGGGGGCACCCAGGCCGTCATGATGGGCCGTGGTCAGCGCCTGCAGCAAGTTGAATCCGGCGTCGGCATCGCCGGTCCGCGAGGGGCCGGCAGCAGCGGCAGCGCGCCAGCGTTCGAAGGCAGGGGAGTCGTCGAGCATGACATGCGCAGCATGAAACATAGAGCATCCTGTTCTCGATCAACGGTCCGTCGTCTGACCGTGGTCGAAGCTTGATCCGACGCAGTCACGGCGGCAATCGGCAACGCCTTCACGTTCTGACGGACCGCGGCGGTGGCTCCTGTCGGAGAAATCGCGCGCGGTTGTCGGAATTGTCCTAACGCCGGCGCACCACAGCGCCCCGTACCAGTTGCGAATCACTTGCGCCGGCTCAAGCCGCGGCGCGCCGGGGGCGCCCAACCGGCCTACAGTCGCCCTGTGACCGAAGCGTTCCATGAACCGCCGACGGTGGATGTACCGTGCGTGGGTACGTCATTCGTCGATCGTTCGGCCTTCAATTGGCCCTGCGTCAATATCCTGCGCGCCTCGCAGGAGGCGATCGTGATGATCGACGAGGAGCAGACGGTCGTGGCATTCAATCCGGCGGCCGAAGCGATGTTCTCATTGGCTGCCGATGCGGTGCTGGGCCAGCCGTTGGTGCGCCTGGTGCCACCCGGACACCGGGAGTCGCATGAGCAGCACGTGCGGCGGTTCGCGGCTTCGAACGAAATGCAACGGCGCATCGCACCCGGTCGCCATATCAGCGCGGTGCGCGCCGATGGCAGCGAGTTCCCGGTCGAGGTGACGCTGTCGCGCGTGGACATCATCGTCGATGGCCGGCCGCGGCATTGGTTTGCCGCGCTGCTGCGCGACCTGACGAAGGAAGACGCGCTGCGAGACGAGGTCGACGTGATTACCCGGCGCCTCCATGCAGCGCTCGACGCCACGCCATTGGCGATCTGGATCACGCACGATGAGCGCATCGAGTACGCCAACGATGCCGCCGCCTGGCTTCTCGGTGTGGCGGGTGCAGACGCGTTGCGGGGTCGCAGCCTGGCCTCGCTGCTGCCTGCCACGACGCTGGCGGAGCTGCGCAGGCAGGCGTCGCGCCAGGAGGGCGGGCCCGCGGCACGCGTTCCCGGGCTGCTGACACGGGGCGACGGCGCCGTGCGCGACATCGAGATCGTGCTGGCACCCTTGCCGGACCATGGCCAGACGGTGCTGCAGATGGTGATCGACGACGTCACCGAGCGCCGCCGTGCGGCGGCCGACCTCGAGCGTACGGGCCAGATGCTGCGCCTGCTGCAGGCCAACGTGGTGGAGGCGCGCGAAGAGGAGCGGCGCCGCATTTCCCGCGAGCTGCACGACGAACTGGGCCAGCGCCTGACCGCGCTGAAGATGGAACTGACCGGCCTGGCCGATCGCTCGGGCCTGGGCGCTGGCGATCCGCGCCTGGCTGGCATGCTGACAATGCTCGACGAGACCGTCGCGGCGGTGCGGCGCATCGCATCCGATCTGCGTCCGCTGATGCTCGACGACCTCGGCCTGAATGCGGCGATCGAGTGGCTGGCACGCGACATGGCGCGCCGCAGCGGGATCGATATCGCGGTCCAGCTCGACGACGCCCATCCACCACCCACAGGGCGCCTGGCCACGGCGCTGTACCGCATGGTGCAGGAAGGCCTGACCAACGCGGCGCGGCATGCGCGGGCTCGTCATGTGGATGTCGACCTGTGCCGCGATGGCGACGTGCTCGTGCTCTCGGTGACCGATGACGGCGTCGGCCTGCCCGAAGACGGGCCGCAGCGCGATGGGGGCTACGGGCTGATGGGCATGCGAGAACGCGTGGCCATGCTGGGCGGCACGCTCGAGGTCGGCAACGCCGACGGCGCCAGGGGCACGCGCCTGACGGTGCGCGTGCCCTTGGAGGTGAGCTGATGGCGGCACCGCTTCGCATTCTGATCGTCGACGACCATGCGGTCGTGCGCGAAGGGCTGCTGCGCATCCTCGAGGGCACGGGCCATGGCTGGAGCGTGGCCGAGGCCAGCACCGGATTCCAGGCGCTCGAGTGGATGCGGAGCCACCCGGTCGACCTGGCCATCGTCGATCTGTCGATGCCGGGCATGAGTGGGATCGACCTGATCGGGCGCATCCGCCACGAGTTTGCGGCCACGCGCGTGCTGGTCCTCTCCATGCATGCGGAGGAGCAGTACGCGCTGCGTGCCTTCAAGGCGGGCGCCGCGGGCTACGTGACGAAGGACCGCGCCAGCGCCGAGCTCGTGGATGCGGTGGCCAAGGTGGCTGCCGGCGGCGCGTACGTCACCAGCAGCCTGGCCGAGCGTGTGGTGCTGCAGCTCAACGGCACGACCGATGCACCGCGTCACGACAGGCTGTCCAATCGTGAGCTCGAGGTGCTGCGGCGCATCGTGGCCGGCGAGCGCATCGGCGACATCGCTACCGCGCTGCACCTGTCGATCAAGACCGTCAGCACGCACAAGCGACGCATCCAGGACAAGCTCGGGCTGCCGTCGACCGCGGCACTCGTGCGCTACGGCATGGAGCAGGGGCTGATCGCCGACGAGACCTTGCGCTGAACCTGCGAGGTCAGCGGTCGATGCCGTTGGACAGACGGTGGGCGAACCAGCTGCCTGCCAGTTGTGCGGCGGCGTCCAGCGTGCCCGGTTCCTCGAACAGGTGGCTGGCGCCAGGAACCACCTCGAGCCGTTTCTCGCAGCCCAGCGCCAGCATCGCGCGACGGTTCAGGCGCAGCACCTCGGGGTCGCGCGCGCCGACGATCAGCAACGTGGGCGTGGTGACCCTGGCCAGGGCGTCACCCGCGAGGTCGGGTCGGCCGCCGCGGCTGACCAGTGCGCAGACCTGCCAGGGCCGCTGCGTGGCCGCGACGAGTGCGGCGGCGGCACCCGTGCTCGCGCCGAACAAACCGACACGCATGCGCTCCAGACCCGGCTGGTCCGCCAGCCAGTCCAGCGCCTCGACGACTCGACCGGCCAGCAGGTCGACATCGAACACGTTGGCACGATCTGCTGCCTCGGCGTCGTCGAGCAGATCGAACAGCAGAGTGGCGAGCTCGTGACCGTGCAGCACGTGGGCGACACGGCGATTGCGCGGGCTCGTGCGGCTGCTGCCGCTGCCATGCGCGAACACCACCACGCCCTTCGCAGGCGACGGGATCATCAGCTCCCCTTCGAGCGCGTGCGCGCCCACCAGCACATGCGCCACCGTCGTGGACTGGAGCGCGGGCGCGGAGGACATGGTGGCGGATGAGGTGTCAGTGGCGGCACGGTGCGCCGCACGGGATGCGAGTGGCCCATCGTGGCGCGGCGCCCGCCCCGTGCGTTGAGTGCCCTCAACCCGGCACGCACTGCGTCGGTGACGGTGCTCAGACCGTGCGCGCGGAGACTCGAACACCATCGCGGACGCTGGCCGGCGGGTAGACGATGACGCGCTGGCCGAGGGCCAGCCCGCCGCGGATCCAGGCCGCGCTGCCGTTGCGCCCGCCGAGTTCGACGCTGACCTGTCGCGCGCGGCCGCCGTCGACGACGAATACCGCGTGCGCGGCGTCGTTGCCGGTCGCGGCGCCGGCAGGCAATGGAAACACCGCGCTCACCGGCACCTGCAGCGCTCCCTCTTGCGCCAGCGTGACGATGCGCACACCGACACGGTACCCGTCGCCGAGCGCCTGCCATAGCTCGGACGGGCTCGTGAGGTCGATCAGCACTCGCACGCGCTGTTCTTCGACGCCCAGCGCCGAAACCTTTGTGAATGCCGCCGGCTCGACCGCGCGCACGCGTCCCTCGAGATCCACCGGCCCGCCCCAGCGTTCGATGCGCACGCGGCTGCCGGGTTGTGCAGCGAGCGCGTCGGTGGTCAGCAGCTCGGCCACGACCTCCAGCCGCGTGGTATCGCCGAGCTCTATCAGCGGCGTGCCCAGCGCCACGGTGGCCTCGCTGGTCTGCAGCACACGCAGGACGCGGCCGGCTACCGGTGCGCGCACGGCGAAGCTGCGCTGGGCGGCCGTGCTGCCGGGTTGAATGGCGCCCAGCGCCGCGCTGGCCTGCTCGAGTTCATGCCCGGCGATGCGCCGCTCTGCCCCAGCGGCCTCGAGTTCACGCTGGGCGGCCTGCGTGGCAAGGCGGTCGGCATCGAGTTTGGTCGGGGCGATGAAGCCTTGCTGGGCGAGCTGTTCGCTGCGCCGAACTTCGATCATCGCCTGGTCGAGCGCCACCTTGGCGCGTTCGCTGCGCGAAGCGGAACGCTGCACGTTGTCCTGCGCAGCGGCAAGCCGCGCGCGAAGCTCGCGCAGCGTGCGTTCGTCGAGCAGCGCGGGCAGCACGGGCGTGAGCGTCGCCACCGCGAGACCGACGCCCACGGGGTCGCCCTCGCGCAAGGTGATGCGTGAGAGGCGTCCGGCAAGTGGCGACGAGACGACGTAGCGATCGGCGAGGCGAGTCTTGCCGTCCTCGTCGATCGTTATCTCGAAGCGGCCCTGCGTCACCGGGGCCAGTTCCACCTCGACCGGCCGTGGCGCGAAGGCCCAGGCCAGTGCCAGCGCGAGGCCGGCGGCGGCGGCGGCGAGCGTGATCCAGGTCTTGCGTTTCATCGTCGTTGCCTCGTTTACTCGCGTGTCTTGAGTGCAGCCACCATGTCGAGCTTGTCGATGCGCCGGCGCACGACCAGCGCACTGGCCACGCCGGAGGCGAGCACGGCCAGCCCCGCCCACGCATAGGTCGGCGGCCGGATCACGACCGGGAAGTAGAACTGGTCCGACTTCAGCAGGTCGACGACCAGCTGCACGAGGCCATAGCCGAGCGCCATGCCGATCGGAAGCGCGACGGCGATGGCGATCGCCATCTCGCCCAGCAGCAGCGCCGAGACCTCCGCGCGCGTGAAGCCCAGCACGCGCAGCGAGGCGAGCTCCCAGGTGCGTTCTGCCAGCGCGATGCGGGCGTTGTTGTAGACCACACCCACCGCGATGACCGTCGCGAACAAGGTCAGCACGGTGCTCATGATGCGCACGTTGCGCGCGCTGACCTCCTGCATGTTGCGCAGCAGCGTGGACTTGCTGAAGGTGCCGACGATGCGCGGCAGCGCCTTGCTCGCCTCGATCAGCGCGGGCTCGAGGCCGCGCTCGACCGAGACCGCGAACCAAGTCGCCTGGTCGCCTTCCTGCAGCAGGCGGTTCAGCGCGCGGCGCTCCATGTACGCGTTCAGGCCCATCATCTCGCGCGCGGTGGCGTTCAGGGTCACCGCGAGCGTGCGTTGGCGGCCTTCCAGCACCTCGACGCGGACGGTGTCGCCGATGCGAAGGCCGAGCTTGTCGGCCAGACGGTCGGTCATCACCAGGCCGTCGTCGTCCAGCCGGCTCGCTTCGCGGTTGTCGTGACCGACGA
>JAOUIM010000495.1 GCA_029884035.1 Aquincola sp.
CGCGCAGATCCGCGGTGAATTGCTCGCGCTGCGCGATGCCGGCTGCGCGGTGCTCGTCGTGAGCGAGGAGCTCGACGAGCTGTTCGAGCTGTCCGACCGGCTCGTCGTGATCGCGCGCGGCAAGCTGTCGCCGTCGATCGCCACCCGCGACGCGACGGTCGAGCAGATCGGCCAGTGGATGGCCGGCTTGTTCGACCGTGGTGACGACCCGTCGACCGCGGAAGACGCGAAGAAGGAGGCCCATCATGCTGCGGCTTGAGACCCGACCGACCCCTTCGAGCACCTTCGTGCTCGCCTCGCCGCTGATCGCGCTGGCCGCCACGGTGGCGATCGGCGTGATGCTGTTCGTGCTGCTCGGCAAGGACCCGGTGCAGGGCCTGCAAATGTTCTTCTGGGAACCGATCAAGAGCCCGTACGCCTGGAGCGAGATCGGCATCAAGGCCACGCCGCTGATCCTGATCGCACTCGGCCTGTCGCTGTGCTTCCGCGCCAACGTGTGGAACATCGGCGCCGAGGGCCAGTACATCCTCGGCGCAATCTTCGCCGGTGGCATCGCGATGGGCGCCACGCCCGACTCGCCGCGCGCGATCGTGATCGTGATCCTGGTCGCGGGCATCGTCGGCGGCATGATGTGGGCGGCGATCACCGCGCTGCTGCGCGACCGCTTCAACGCCAACGAGATCCTGGTCAGCCTGATGCTCGTGTACGTGGCCGAGATGGTGCTGTCGTACCTCGTCTACGGTCCCTGGAAGGACCCGCAGGGCTACAACTTCCCGCAGACCGTGACCTTTGCCAAGCCGACGCAGGTGCCGCGCCTGTTCGCCGGGCTGCGCCTGAACATCGGGCTGGTGATTGCACTCTTCGCGGTCGCCGGCATGACCGTCTTCCTGTTCCGCCTGTTCCGCGGCGTGCAAGCGCTGGTCGGCGGCCTGGCACCGGCCGCGGCGCGCTATGCCGGCTTCTCGTCGCGCGGCGCGCTGTGGACCGCGCTGCTGACTTCCGGTGGGCTCGCCGGCCTGGCCGGTGCGCTCGAGGCGACCGGGCCGCTTGGCCAGCTCACGCCCTACGTGCCGGTGGGCTACGGCTTCGCGGCGATCATCGTCGCCTTCGTCGGGCGCCTGAACCCGGTGGGCATCGTGTTCTCGGCGATCCTGATGAGCATGTTCTACATTGGCGGCGAACTCGCGCAATCGCGCATGCAGCTGCCCAAGTCGATCACCGGCGTGTTCCAGGGCCTGCTGCTGTTCACGCTGCTGGCTGCCGACACGCTGATCGTCTACCGCGTGCGCTGGAAGTCGACGGCCGGCGCACGCATTGCAGGAGCGAAGGCATGAACGAGATCGCACTGCTCCTGGCCGCGACGCTCAACGCGGGCACGGTGCTCGCCATCGCCGCGCTCGGCCTGCTGATCAATGAACGCGCGGGCGTCGTCAACCTCGGTGCCGAAGGGATGATGCTGGTGGCCGCGGTGGTCGGCTACGCGGCTTCGGTGCACTCGGGCAGCGACGTGCTGGCCTTCGTGGCCGGTGCGGCTGCGGGTGCACTGCTGGCGGCGGTGTTCGGCCTGCTCGTGATCTGGCTCAACACGAACCAGTACGCGACCGGCCTGGCGCTGTCATTGTTCGGTGTCGGCTTCTCGGCCTTCATCGGGCAGCCCTACACGCGCGAGCGATTGTCCGAGCGCACGCAGTTCGAGGTGCCGGGTTTGGCCGACATTCCTTTCATCGGCCCGGCGCTGTTCAAGCAGCACCCGATGGTGTGGATCGCGATTGCGTTGACGTTCTTCCTGATGTGGTGGCTCAACAGGAGCCGCAGCGGCCTGATCCTGCGCGCGGTCGGCGAGTCGCCGGAGTCGGCGCATGCGCTGGGCTACCCGGTGCGGCTGATCCGCCTGGCGGCGGTGGTCGCCGGTGGCGCGCTGTGCGGCGTGGCCGGCGCCTACCTGTCGACCGTGTACACACCGTTGTGGGTCGAGGGCATGGTCGCCGGGCGCGGCTGGATCGCGCTGGCGCTCACCACCTTCGCCACCTGGCGGCCGATCCGCGTGTTGCTCGGCGCCTACCTGTTCGGCGGCGTGACCATGCTGCAGTTCCACCTGCAGGGCCAGGGCGTGCAGATCCCGAGCCAGTTCCTCGTCATGCTGCCCTACGTGTCGACGATCGTCGTGCTGGTGCTGATCTCGAGCAACGCGGCGTGGATCCGCGCCAACATGCCGGCGTCGCTGGGCAAGCCGTTCTCGCCCGGCGGATGATGAAGGACGGGCCGGCACCGTCGGGCGCCGGCTCCTCCCGCTGCCGCGCGACGACAGGCTGCGCTACGAGCCTTCCACCTTGATGACGTTGTCGCCCGAGTTCCGGTCGATGCGCTTGTTGTACGGGTCGACACCGACGAACGCAGGCGCCTTGTCCACGACCACCGTGAAAGACTGCTTGCCAGTCCGCACCCGCTCGCGCCGGAACGACAACACCGACGCGGCCGTGTAGCCCGGCCGGCCCGGCTCGGCGCTGAAGACGCCGATGTCGAACGGCTCATCCAGCGGCGCCTCGGTTTCCTTGCCCTGGCCGTCGGCGTACAGCTTGCGCGCCTCGACATCGAAGGTGACCTCGAAGCGTCCATCGCCCCGCTTG
>JAOUIM010000496.1 GCA_029884035.1 Aquincola sp.
GCGCAAGTTCGACAGTGCCAATTACCTTGGCCTGCGCCTGGCGCCCGACATGCTGCCCTTCACGCGCCAGATCCAGATCGCCAGCGACGCCGCCAAGGGCTGCATGGCGCGGCTGGCCGGCGTCGAGGTGCCGAAGTGGGAAGACACCGAGACCACGCTGGCCGACCTGCGCGTGCGGGTGCAGAAGACGATCGACTACGTCATCTCGTTCGACGCGGCGCAAATCGACGGCAGCGAAGGCCGCGAGATCACGATCCCGATGCGCTCGGGCGATCCGCTGGTGTTCAGCGGCGAGGCCTACCTGAAGCACTACGCGCTGCCGAACTTCTTCTTCCACCTGACGACCGCCTACGCGCTGTTGCGGCATGCCGGCGTGGACCTGGGCAAGTCGGACTACCTGGGCAACCGCTAGCGGCGACGGGCTCTGTCCGCGATGCGACGCGCGCTGCGCGGCGGGCTGTGGTCGCTGCTGGCGGCTGCGCTGCTGGCCGCGCTGGCAGTCGCCATGTACCTGCAGCGCGCCACGCCCGTCCAAGCAGGCGTGATCGGCGTCAAGCCTCTGGGTGCCGAGGTCACGATCGAGCGGGATGGCGAAGGCATCCCCACGATCCGTGGCGCGTCGGTCGACGACGTCGCGTTCGGCCTGGGCTTTGCCCATGCGCAGGACCGCCTGTGGCAGCTCGAGACGCACCGCCGCATCGGCAGCGGCCGTCTGGCCGAGGCGTTCGGGCGTCCCGCGCTCGACAGCGACCGCTTTCTGCGCGCGCTCGGTGTGCGCCGGGCCGCAGCGGCCCAGTGGGAACGGCTGGGCGCCGAGTCGCGCCGCGTGCTCGAGGCCTATGCGGATGGCGTGAACGCCTGGCAGCGCGATCACCTGCAGGCACGCCCGCCCGAGATGTTGCTGCTCGGCGTGCCGGTGGAAGACTGGACGCCGGTAGACAGCCTGGCCTGGGCGCTGATGATGGCGTGGGACCTGGGCGGCAACTGGAGCACCGAGCTGCTGCGCGCGCGTCTCGCATTGACGCTCCCGGTGGCTCGCATCAACGAGTTGCTGCCGCCGTACCCGGGCGAGGCGCCGCTGGCCAGCGCGGACTATGCCGCGATGTTTCGCGCACTCAATCTCGAAGGCGCGCTGCTCGCGAGCGGGCCGCGCGCCGCGCTGGCCGACCGCCTGCTCGCGGCCGCACCGCCCTCGGGCATCGAGGGCGTGGGGTCGAACAACTGGGTCGTTGCCGGTACGCACGCCCTGTCCGGCCGGCCGCTGCTGGCCAACGACCCGCACCTGAAGATCACGGCGCCGTCGCTGTGGTACTTCGCCCGGCTCGAGGTCACGGGCGCGCAGCCACTCAAGGTGGCAGGGGCAACGATGCCCGGCCTTCCAACCGTGGTGCTGGGACAGAACGAGCACATCGCTTGGGGCTTCACGAACACCGCGCCGGACGTGCAGGATCTGTACCTCGAGCGCTTCAAGCCGGGGGACCCGACGCAGGTGCAAACGCCTGGCGGATGGGCAGCGCTGGCCGCGTTCGAGGAGACGATCCGCGTCAAGGGCGCGCCCGAAGAGCGCATCACGGTGCGCGCGTCGCGCCATGGGCCGCTGATTTCCGATGGCGGCGGGACGGCCGCCGGCGTGGCCGGCACGACCTACGGCATTGCGATGCGCTGGACCGCGCTGGACGCCGACAACGATCCGATCGCCGCCGGCCTGGCGCTCGTGCGAGCGCGCTCGGCCGCGGAATTCGTCGACTCGGCGTCGACGCTGTGGATCGCACCGATGCAGAACATGGTCGTTGCCGACCGCGACGGCCACATCGCGATGGTCGCGGCGGGCCGTGTGCCGGTGCGCCGGCCGGACAACGACCTCAATGGCCTGGTGCCTGCGCTGGGCTGGGAGGCACGTTACGACTGGGCCGGCTTCGTGCCGTCACACGCCACGCCGCGAGAGGCCGACCCGGCACGCGGATGGATCGCGACCGCCAACCACCGCATCCACGGCCCCGCGTATCCGCACTTCCTGACCAGTGAATGGGCACCACCGTACCGCCACGACCGCATCGAGCAGTTGCTCGCCGAACGCGACAGACACGACACCGATAGCCTCATGGCGATGCAGGCCGACACGACCTCGCTGGCGACCCGACGCCTGTTGCCCTGGCTGCTGCGTGCGAAGTCGGATCACATGCTCGCTGCAGCGGCGCAGGCCGCGTTGCAGGGCTTCGGGGGCGAGATGCGCGCCGACCGGGCAGCGCCGCTCGTCTTCTGGGCCTGGGCGCGCCAGCTGACGCGCGCGGTCTTCATCGACGAGCTCGGCGGCCCCGCGGTCTACGAGCGCGTGCTGGGCGCACGCACGTTCCGCGACGCGCTCGAAGGAGTGCTCGACCGCGACGACGCCTGGTGGTGCGATGACAAGACGACCCCGGGCGTGACCGAGACCTGCGCCGCGCTGGCCGACCTGGCGCTCACGCGCGCACTGGACGAGTTGCAGGCGCGCCATGGCGGTGACGTGTCGCGCTGGCGTTGGGGCGACGCGCACCAGGCGCGCATGGAGCACCGTCCGTTTTCGCGCGTGCCGCTGCTGGCGAAGTGGTTCGAGCTGCGCGTGCCCACCGGTGGCGACACCT
>JAOUIM010000497.1 GCA_029884035.1 Aquincola sp.
GCAGCTTCAGCCGCATCAACCGGCGCATGCACAACAAGACCTGGATCGCCGACAACCGCATCGCCATCGTCGGTGGCCGCAACCTGGGCAACGAGTACTTTGGCGCAAGCGACGAAGTCAACTTCGTCGACCTCGACTTCGCCATGGTAGGGCCCGTCGTGCGCGACGCTTCCGCGTCGTTCGATCGCTATTGGAATTCGCAGGCCTCCTATCCCATGGCGCTGCTGGCGCCCAAGGATGTCACGGCAGCAGCGCTCGATGCGCTGCGAAAATCCGCCGCGTCACGCATCGCCGAGGCGCAGAACCATCCATTTGCGGTCGAACTGCGCAACAGCAACGCGATCCAGCGGCTGGTGGCGGGCGATTGGCCCATGCGCTGGACCGCCCAGTTTCGCTTCGTCTCCGACGATCCGGCGAAGGCGATGGGCAAGGGCGGCGGACTGGCGGGGTCGCAAGTGCTGGCCGTGCTGGCGCCGGCCCTGCAGAACGCAACGAATCACATCAGCGTGATTTCACCGTACTTCGTACCCGGCAAGGCCGGCACCCGGAACCTCGTCGACAGGGCGGGCAGCGGGGTGGGCGTGCGCGTGCTCACCAATTCGCTCGCCGCCAACGATGTCGCCATGGTGTACGGCGGCTACTCGAAAGCGCGCCCCGACCTGCTGGCTGGCGGCGTCAAGCTCTGGGAATTGAAGCCGCTGCCGGGCTCGGCCACCAAGAAGAGCATGTTCGGCTCCTCGGGCGCGAGCCTGCACACCAAGGCGCTCGCGTCCGATTCCACGCGCTTGTTCGTGGGCAGCTATAACCTGGATGCCCGTTCGACGTCGCTCAACTGCGAGCAGGGCGTGTTCGTCGAGGAGCCGACGATCGCGACCCAGCTCGAGGCGATCTTCGACCAGGAATCCGCGGCGGAACGCGCCTGGTCGGTCACGCTCGACAAGGGCAAGCTGCGCTGGACCGACGGCACGCGCACGTACGACTCGTCACCCGAAGCGTCCGGCGGCCAGAAGTTCCAGGCGTGGCTCGCCAAGGTGCTGCCGCTGGACTCGCAGCTCTAGAACGGGGCCCCGAGGACGAAGCGCACCGCGGAGAGATCGCCGGCGAACCGATAGCTTAGCCCGACGCGCGGCAGCGGAATCTTCCAGATCTTCCATTCCGGGCGTGCGCCGAACACGACGCCCGTTTCAAGTTGCGTGCGCGGCACGGCGATGCCGGTGGCCGGCCCCGTCGGCGGATCCGCGTAAACGTCGATCGTGGCGAAGAGCCCGTATTCGACCGGATGATCGCCCAGCGAGAAGCCGGCGTGGCGCTTGAACTCCAGGCTGTTGCGCAGCCGCACGAAGTCGTCGTTGGGCAGCGAGTCGCCGTGGTACGACACCCGTGAGTACGTGGCGACCGCGGCATAGAGGCCTTCGAATTCGCCGGCGGGGAACACGCGCTCGGCCCGGATGCCGGCGCCGAAGAGGTCTGTCTCGACCTCCGATTCGCTGGCAGTGGACAGTCCCGCCTGCACGTACGGCAGCAGCCGCCAACGCTCGGCGACGGTGAACTCCAACTCGATTCCGGGCACGAAACTGACCGAGTCGACCTTGCCCGGCAGGCCGGTCTCGATCACGTCGGCGGCGCGGAAGTCGAGAAAACCGAGGGTGACGGGCAGCCGCAGGCGCAGTCCGGCCTGGTCCTTGCCCGGTTCGATGGCCGTCCAGCCGAAGGGCAGGCCATACACCTGCAGCGTGCGGCCATTGAAGTCGTACACGCCCGAGCCGAACTCGTGCGCGTAGGCGTAGCTGGTGAACCGCTGGTCCGCGCGGGTCGCGGCGTCAGCGCCGCAAAGCGCCGGCGAGGCGATGGCCGCCAGCGCGAGCGTCGCGGGCAGGCCAGCTGTCAATCGGCGGCGGGTTGCGAAGCGCGGGGGCCTAGTACGCGAAGGGTTCATGTCCGGGTGCGGTGCGCTGCGTCAGCAGGAACATAGCATCGGCGGCGCTGGGCGATGGAAATATCGCATCCCATGCGCGACCATGGCGACCATGGACAGATCCACCGCGGCCCCGTCGTTCGATTACTCGCGCATCCCCGCAATGCCGGCATCGGTCTTCGTTGCGCCGCTCAGGAAGCCGGGGGGGTTGGGCGATGACTGGCTCGAGCCGGCACAGCGCAAATACGGTCCGGACGAGCATCGGACCTGGGACGACCTCTACCAGCGCCAGATCGGGCTCATGCCCGGGCATGCGTGCCGCGAGTTCATGCGCGGACTCGAACGTCTCGATCTCGGCCGCGGCGGCGTGCCGGACTTCGATGAGATGAACGAGGAGCTGCGCAGCCTCACCGGCTGGAGCGTCGTGCCGGTGCCGATGCTGATCCCCGACCACGTGTTCTATTACCACCTCGCCAACCGACGCTTTCCCGCCGGCAACTTCATCCGCTAGCGCGAACAGTTCGATTACATCCAGGAACCGGACGTCTTTCACGACGTGTTCGGGCACGTGCCGCTGCTGACCGACCCGATCTTCGCGAGCTACATGGAAGCCTACGGGCGCGCGGGCTGGAAGGCGCTCAAGTACAACCGGCTCAAGGCGCTGAGTGCGCTCTACTGGTACACGGTGGAGTTCGGCCTGATC
>JAOUIM010000102.1 GCA_029884035.1 Aquincola sp.
GAGCGATCTCTGACCCCGGCAACCGCAACCCGTGGGACACGCCGGCGGCGTCGGCGGCAACGACCCATGCCGCGAGCCGTGAGAGGCGCTGCTCGGCGCCCGGCAGCTGTGCCTGCTGCCAGTCGAGCCACAGCTCCTGCTGCATCGCACTCTGGTGGTCGCGGCTGACCAGCTCGCCGCCCTTGGCGACCTTCTTCCAGACAATGCGCTTCAATGCGTCGCCGCGGCGGTAGGTGCGCACGCCATCGAACTCGCCGCTGTCGCTGCGCTGCTGCGGTGCGGCGTCACCCGCGGCAGCGGGCGATGCAGGCCAGGGTGCGAGTGGTGTCTCGGGCCGCGGCCACGCGAGCGCCTGCGCGGCGGGGCGCCACACGGTCCAGGCGCGGAACAGACCGAGCGGGTAGAGAGTCTCTGCGCGCAGGGTGGGCAGGAGGTGCAGCCCGCGTCGCGGCGGGACGAAGCTCAGGTGCGCCAGCGCCTGGCCGCCGGCCGGCACGTCGACGAATACGTCGTGCGCCCGGTCCGGCGCGTGTTCCAGACCCAGCCCAACACCGTGCTGGGTGCGCGTCGGGCTGGTCAGAACGATCTCCAGCACCATCGGCTCGCCCATGAATCCGGAGGCTGGCGGCTTGAGGTGCAGCGTCATGCCCCGCAGCGTGTTATGGGTCAGGTGCATCGACACGAACCCCGCACCCGCCAACAGGAAGGTCAGCACATAGCCCAGGCTCAGCTGGTAGTTGATCGAGGCCAGCAGCATGACGAACAGGACGAGCACGAACATCAGGCCCGCACGCGTGGGCAGGATGTAGATGTTGCGCTGGGTCAGCGTCCAGGTATCGCTGCGTGGCAAGCGCTGCTCGAACCACGCGCGCAGGCGCTGGCGGAGGCTCCCCATCACGGGTGCTCGCCGCAGCCCTGCGAGCTGAACGCTGGACGTGCCGTGACACACTCGTACCAAGCCCGCAACCGCGGCAGCGGCGGCCGGTCGATCGGCGTGGCATACCAGCGGTGCGCCGACAGGCCGAGCACGATGTCCGCCAGCGTGAAAGTCGTCCCGCAGACGAATGGCCCGCCGCTGCCGAGTTGTGCATCGAGGATCGCCATCAGGCGATTCCACTCCACAGTGCTGTCGGCGATCGCTGCGGCGTCCTGGTGTCTGGGGCTGCGGCGCACCAGACCCATGAAGGCAGGGCGCCAGGCGTTGTTGAGGTCGCCGAGTTGCCAGTCCATCCATCGCTCGACGCAGGCCCGCTCGCGAGGCGCAGACGGAAGCAGGTCGCTGCGTCCGTGTTCGGCCGCGAGCCAGCGGCAGATCGTGTTCGACTCCCAGAGCACGAAGCCCTCGTCGACGATCACCGGCACCAGTGCATTCGGATTGAGCGCGCGGAACGAGTCGTCGCTCGTGGGGCGAAATCCGACCCCCCAGTCTTCGCGTTCGAAGGGTCGCCCGAGTTCGACGCAGGTCCACAAGACCTTTCGCACGTTGATCGACGAGGCTCGGCCGAGGATCTTCAGCATCGCCGCCGGGCTCACTGCAAGGGTAGTGCCTTGATCATTGCGCGCACCTGCTCAGCCGCGCCGCGGCCGGCGCCGGGCACGGGCGCGAGGCGGTGCGCCGCGGTCTGCACCAACACGGCCTGGATGTCGTCGGGCGCGACGTAATCGCGCCGGTCTATCAGCGCGCGCGCCTTGGCCGCGCGCAGCACCGAGATCCCGGCACGTGGCGACAGGCCCTCGGTGAACCACTGGCCGCTGCGGGTCGCCGCGATCAGTGTCTGCAAGTAGTCGAGCAGCGGGTCACCGGCATGGACCGCGAGCACTGCCTGCTGGGCCACCTGCAGTTCGGGCGGCGTCATGACCGGTGCCAGGCGCTCGATCACTGCGCGCCGGTCGGCGCCGGCCAGCAACGCCCGCTCGCTGGCGCGGTCGGGGTAGCCCAGCGTGATGCACATCAGGAAGCGGTCGAGCTGGCTCTCGGGCAGCGGGTAGGTGCCGAGCTGGTCGGTCGGGTTCTGGGTCGCGATCACGAAGAACGGCGAGGGCAGGGCGCGTGTCTCGTTCTCGACCGTGACCTGATGTTCCTCCATCGCCTCGAGCAGGGCGCTCTGGGTCTTGGGGCCAGCACGGTTGATCTCGTCGGCGAGCAGCACCTGTGCGAACACCGGTCCGGCGTGGAAGACGAATTGCTCGCGGCTGCGCTCAAAGACCGAGACGCCGACCAGGTCGCTGGGCATCATGTCGGCGGTGAACTGGACGCGCCTGAAGTCCAGCCCGAGCGAGACGGCGAGCGCGTGCGCGAGCGTGGTCTTGCCCACGCCCGGCACGTCTTCGATCAGCAAGTGGCCGCCGGCGAGCAGGCAGGCGATGCAGTCCTCGATCTGCGGCCGCTTGCCCACAATGACCGTGCTAATCTGATCCGCAAGCCGCGCCAGTTGCGCCACCAGCGCGGCGTTAGCCCCGTGCTTCATGTCCATGCGGCGCACGTTAACGCAAAATCCATGACCCTCGCCTTCTACAGTCACGCCGACTGCCGTGCGCATTTCATGGGCCGCGGCCATCCGGAATGCCCGGAGCGGCTCGACGCCATCTCCGACCACCTGATCGCCACGGGGTTGATCGACTCGCTGGACATGCGCGAGGCACCGCTGGCCAGCGCCAGCCAACTCGAGCGGGCGCACGCCGCGGCCCATGTGCGTGAGATGCAGGCGGCGATCGAGCCGCTGCGAGTCAGCGGCGAGCACTGCCAGATCGACCCCGACACGAGTGCCGGGCCCGGCACCTGGACGGCTGCGCTGCGGGCGGCTGGCGCCGCGGTGGCGGCCACCGACGCGGTGATCGACAAGGAGGCCGAGACCGCCTTCTGCGCCGTGCGCCCCCCCGGGCACCACGCGACGCGCGACGCGGCGATGGGGTTCTGCTTCTTCAACAACGTCTGCGTCGCGGCGCGACATGCGCTGGACGTGCGCGGTCTGGCCCGCGTGGCGATCGTCGACTTCGACGTCCACCACGGCAACGGCACCGAAGACATCATTGCCGGCGACGACCGTGTCTTGATGGCCAGTTTCTTCCAGCACCCGCTGTACCCCTACAGCGGCGCGGTGCCCAAGGGCACGAACATGGTCAACGTGCCGGTGCCGCCCTACGCGCGTGGCGCCCAGGTGCGCGAGGCGATCGAAGCGATGTGGCTGCCGCGTCTGGAGGCGTTCCAACCGCAGATGATCTTCATCTCCGCGGGCTTCGACGCCCACCGCGAGGACGAGCTCGGGCAGCTCGGGCTGGTCGAGGGCGACTATGAGTGGATCACGCGGCAACTGGTGGCATTGGCCCAGCGTCACGCCGGGGGCCGCATCGTCTCGTGCCTCGAGGGTGGCTACAACCTCTCCGCGTTGGCGCGCAGCGTCGCGGCCCACCTGCGCGTACTTGCCGGTCTCTGACGATGGCCGCGCCCGCCGAGGACCTCAACGCCCTGCTGGAATCGCTGGCCCGGCCGAGTGCGCTGATCGAGTGTGCGGTGCTCGCAGCGTGTCTGGCGGCGTCGTGGTTGCTGGTGCGCCTGGCACGCGGCAATGCCGTACGGTCCACCAGCGTCTGGTTCGGCGAGCGTAACTTCGATGGCGTGCTGTTCCCGATGGTGGCGCTGGCGCTGGCGGTGGTTGCGCGCTGGCTGCTCGCCAAGGGCCAGGCTGTGGCGGTGCTCCAGATCGCGGTACCGATCCTGGCCTCGCTCCTGATCATCCGCGTCGCGGTGCGTGTGCTGCACGTCGCATTCCCGAATTCCCACGTGGTGCGCGTGGTCGAACGCACCCTGTCCTGGATCGTCTGGCTGGCCCTGGTGCTGTGGGTCACCGGGCTGCTGCCGCTCGTACTCAAGGAACTGGAGGACACGCACTGGAAGCTCGGTGGCGCGGACGTGAGCCTGCGCAGCCTGCTCGAAGGCGCAGCGAGCGCGGCGGTGGTACTCGTCGCCGCGCTGTGGGTTTCGGCGGCGATCGAGTCGCGCCTGCTGGCCGGCGCGACCGACAACCTGTCGGTGCGCAAGATCGCCGCCAACGCGGTGCGCGCATTGTTGATGCTGGTGGGCCTGCTGCTGGCGTTGTCGGCAGCGGGAATCCCGCTGGGGGCGCTCAGCGTGCTCGGCGGCGCACTCGGCGTGGGCATCGGCTTCGGCCTGCAGAAGCTCGCAGCCAATTACGTCAGCGGTTTCGTGATCCTGGCCGAACGCAGCCTGCGCATCGGCGACGTGGTCAAGGTCGACGGCTTCGAAGGTCGCATCAGCGATATCAAGACCCGTTACACCGTGGTACGGGCGTTGAACGGCCGTGAGTCGATCGTGCCCAACGAGATGCTGATCACGCAGCGCGTCGAGAACTCTTCGCTCGCCGACCCCAAGGTCGCGATCACGACGGCCGTCCAGGTTGCGTATGGCACGGACATCGACGCGCTGATGCCGATGGTGGCCAGCGCGGTGGCCGCGGTGCCGCGCGTGATCGACGATCCGGCGCCTGCCGTCTTCCTGACCCAGTTCGCGGCCGACGGTCTCGAATTGACGATTGCCTTCTGGATTGCGGACCCCGTGAACGGCCAGAACAGTGTCAGGAGCGACGTCAACCGGGCGATCCTGCGCACGCTCGATGCGGCCGGCGTGCAGATTCCCTACCCGCAGCGCGTGGTCCGGCAGGCCTGAAGCCGGGGCAAGCCCCGGCGGGACCGGCCGCGCTCGCGTCAGAGCACTTCGCTCGCGAAGTCGGCTAGGCGCGAGCGCTCGCCACGTGCCAGCGTCAGGTGGCCGCTGTGCGGCCAGCCCTTGAATCGGTCGACCGCAAAGGTCAGGCCCGACGAACCTTCGGTCAGGTAGGGCGTGTCGATCTGCGCAAGGTTACCCAGACAGACAATCTTGGTGCCCGGCCCGGCGCGTGTGATCAGCGTCTTCATCTGCTTGGGCGTGAGGTTCTGCGCCTCGTCGATCAGGACGAACTTGTTCAGGAACGTGCGCCCGCGCATGAAGTTCAGGCTCTTGATCTTGATCTTGCTGCGCACCAGGTCGTTGGTGGCTGCGCGGCCCCATTCGCCGGCGCTGGTGTCGCTGCGTGCGAGCACTTCGAGGTTGTCGTCGAGCGCGCCCATCCACGGACCCATCTTCTCTTCCTCGGTGCCGGGCAGGAAACCGATGTCCTCGCCCACGGGCACGGTGACACGCGTGACGAGGATCTCCGAATAGCGGCGGTCGTCGAGCACCTGCGACAGCCCGGCAGCCAGCGACAGGAGGGTCTTGCCGGTGCCGGCGGTGCCGGTCAGGGTGACGAAGTCGCACTCGGGATCCATCAACAGGTTGAGCGCGAAGTTCTGCTCGCGGTTGCGTGCGGTCACGCCCCAGACGGCGTTCTTCTGGTGCGTGTAGTCGCGCAACGTCTTCAGCAGAGCGGTCTTGCCGGTGATCTCGGTCACGCGGGCGTACAGGGGCACGGCGCCCGGCGTCTCCAGGTAGACGAATTGGTTGACCATCAGCGCAGGCACAAGCGGCCCGGCAATGCGGTAGTAGGTGTGGCCGCCCTGCTGCCAGCTCTCCATCGTCTTGCCGTGACGCTCCCAGAAGTCGGCCGGCAGCGGCAGCACGCCCGTGTACAGCAGGTCGCCGTCCTCGAGCGTCTTGTCGTTGAAGTAGTCCTCCGCGGCCAGGCCGAGGGCGCGCGCCTTGACGCGCATGTTGATGTCCTTGGACACCAGCACGACTTCGCGGCCTGGATGCGCCTCGCGCAGGCTGCTGACGACGCCGAGGATCTGGTTGTCGGCCTTGCCCTGTGGCAGGCCGTCCGGGAGCTTGGCCTCGAGGAACGTGGTCTGGAAGAACAGCTTGCCGCCGGCCTCCCGGTGGCCGGTCTTGGCCAGTGGGATGCCTTCGCGGGGGTCGGCGAAGCCGTGCGCGGCCAGTGCGTCGAGCGAACGGCTGACCTGGCGCACGTTGCGAGAGACTTCGCTCATGCCTCGCTTGTGGCCGTCCAGCTCCTCGAGCGTGATCATCGGCAGGTAGATGTCGTGTTCCTCGAAGCGGTACAGGCAGCTCGGGTCGTGCATCAGGACATTGGTGTCGAGCACGAACAGCTTGGCCGGGCCGGTGCCACGCGGCTTGCGCGGTTTCGGCTCGGTGGTGGCCTGGCGCAGGTTTGCAACGGTCACCGGCCGCAGCGGGGCCGCGGCCGCGGCGTGACTGTCGAACAGGTCGAGCACGCCTGGCCCGCGATCAGGTTCGGCGGTCGCAGGGGGCGCGTCACGGCGCACCTGTTTGGGCGCGGTCTGGGCTTCGAAGTCGGCAGGGGCGAGGAGGGCGGCTTTGCGTGCTGGGGGCTTGGGCAGAGGCATCGAGGCGGAAGAGCTGGGTCAGAAGCAAGAAAGCCGCACAGCAGGCTGCGCGGCTTTCATCGGGGAGGGGTCGTGCGACGACTCACGAGGCCCATTATGGACCGACCCGCAGCTCGGCCCGTCGGATGTGGGCGCCCGCCGGCCGGAAATCCGCGCTCAAGCGGCCTTTTTCAGCAGTTTGACGGCCTTGAGGACTTCATCGACATGGCCGGCCACCTTGATGCCGCGCCACTCGGCCCGCAGAACTGCGGTCGCGTCGATCAGGAAGGTACTGCGCTCGATGCCCTTGACCTTCTTGCCGTACATGATCTTGTTCTTGACCACGCCGAACATGTGGCAGAGCTTTTCCTCGGTGTCGGCGATCAGTTCGAAGGGCAACTCCAGGTTGGCCTTGAACTTCTCGTGCGAGGTCATGTTGTCGCGCGACACGCCGAAGACCAGCGCACCAGCCTTGACGAAATCCTTGTAGCGATCGCGGAATTGCATCGCCTCGGTCGTGCAACCGGGGGTATGGTCCTTCGGGTAGAAATACAGAACCACCGCCTGACCTTGAAAGGTCTGGGGAGTGATCTTCACGCCGCCGGTGGCAAGCGCTTCAAATTCGGGCAGGGGCTTGTTGATGGCAGGCGTCATGAGGGTCGGGCATTCTCTAGGGCTGCCTGGAGCGGCGCGCGCAGCCCGTGATTATAAAGGCCCGACGGAACCAGGCTGGCGAGTCGGCCCAACGGGGATCCCATGATCCTTGGGGATGTCGGGCCCGAATCAAGCAGCATCGACGGGCAGCAGTGCCGCCAGCACCGAGCGCCCCTCGGCTGCCAGGACGTTGAAGGTGCGGCAAGCTGCCGCCGTATCCATGGTCTCGACGCCGATCCGGGCCTCGATCAGCACGCGGAACAGGGCTGGCGAGACGAAGTGCAGGCGCGCGCCGCTGCCGAAGATGACCAGCTCAGGCTTGAGGCACAAGACCGGGTCGAAGTGAGCGGCCAGCAATTGGCCGGGTGAGCGTGCGTCCCAGGGCATCACGGCGCCCTTCCAGGGCACCAACAGCCCGCCGTCGCGGCGTTCGCCATTGACCCACACCGCAGCCCCGTCGAGGCGCGTGATGGCGTTCGTGCCAAGGAAGGTGTCGGGCTGGAATTTCATGTGGCGTGTGGTCAAATTCTAAGTTCTGCACCGCAACAAGAGCGCCGTGAAACCCGTCCTGAAGTCCAGCAAGCTGGCCAACGTCGGCTACGACATCCGAGGCCCCGTGCTCGACAAGGCGCGGCAGATGGAGGACGAGGGCCAGCACATCATCAAGCTCAACATCGGCAACATCGCCGCGTTCGGGCTCGAGCCGCCCGACGAGATCGTGCAGGACATGATCCGCAACGTGCCCCACGCGGCCGGCTACACCGACAGCAAGGGTTTGTTCGCGCCGCGCCGCGCTGTCGTGCACTACACGCAGGAAAAGAAGATCGCCGGCGTGACGGTCGACGACGTGTACCTCGGCAATGGCGCATCCGAGCTGATCGCGATGAGCATGAACGCGCTCCTCGACGCCGGCGACGAGGTGCTGATCCCGTCGCCCGACTACCCGCTGTACACCGCGGTGGTGTCGTTGTCGGGCGGCACGCCGGTGCACTACCGGTGCGACGAAGGCGCCGGATGGCTGCCCGACATCGCCGACATCAAGGCCCGGGTGACGCCGAGGACGAAGGCCATCGTCGTCATCAACCCGAACAATCCGACCGGCGCGCTATACCCCGAGGACCTGCTGCGCGAAATCGTCGACGTGGCACGCCAGCACCAGCTCATCGTCTTTGCCGACGAGATCTACGACAAGACGCTGTACGACGGCCACTTCCACACCAGCGTCGGCTCGCTCGCCGACGACGTGCTGACGGTCACGTTCAACGGCCTGTCGAAGAACTACCGATCCTGTGGCTACCGCGCCGGATGGATGGTGGTGTCCGGCGACAAGCGCCACGCCGGCGACTACATCGAGGGGCTGAACATGCTGGCCTCGATGCGGCTGTGCGCCAACACGCCGGGGCAGCTCGCGATCCAGACTGCGCTGGGCGGCTATCAGAGCATCAAGGACCTGGTGGCGCCGGGCGGTCGGCTGTGTCGCCAACGCGACCTGGCCTTCGAGCTGCTGACGCAGATCCCCGGGGTGTCGGTTGTCAAGCCCAAGGCGGCCCTCTACATGTTCCCCCGCCTCGATCCGGCGCTGTACCCGATCGACGACGACCAGCAGTTCGCCTACGAATTGTTGGCCGAGGAGAAGGTGCTGGTCGTGCAGGGCTCTGGCTTCAACGTGCCCGACCAGGAGCATTTCCGCATCGTGTTCCTGCCCCATACCGATGATCTGGCCGAGGCGATCGGCCGCATCGCGCGCTTTCTCGATCACTACCGAAAGAGACACTCCCGATGAATCCGATTCGCGTCGGCCTGCTGGGCATCGGCACCGTGGGCAGCGGCACTTTTTCGGTCCTGTCGCGCAACCAGGAAGAGATCCGCCGTCGCGCTGGGCGAGGGATCGAGATCGCGACGGTGGCGGACCTGGATACCGCACGCGCACAAAAGATCGTCGGCGGGCGTGCCCGTGTCGTCGCCGATGCCAGGTCGGTCATCGCCGATCCATCGATCGAGATCGTGGTGGAGCTGATCGGCGGCACCGGCATCGCGCGCGAACTGATGCTGGCCGCGATTGCCGCCGGCAAGCATGTGGTGACGGCCAACAAGGCCCTGCTGGCCAAGCATGGCAACGAGATCTTCGCCGCCGCGCACGACAAGGGCGTGATGGTCGCCTTCGAGGCGGCGGTGGCGGGCGGCATACCGATCATCAAGGCGCTGCGCGAGGGGCTGACCGCCAACCGCATCGAGTGGGTGGCCGGCATCATCAACGGCACCACGAACTTCATCCTGTCCGAGATGCGTGGCAAGGGGCTCGATTTCGCGACCGTGCTGAAGGAGGCCCAGCGCCTGGGGTATGCGGAGGCCGACCCGACCTTCGACATCGAGGGCATCGACGCGGCGCACAAGGTCACGATCCTCTCGGCCATCGCGTTTGGTGTGCCGGTGCAGTTCGACCGGGCACATGTCGAGGGCATCGCCAAGCTGCAGGCGGCGGACATCCGCTATGCCGAGCAATTGGGTTACCGGATCAAGCTGCTCGGGATCACGCGCAGGCGCGCGGACACGATTGCGGCGCCTGGTGGGATCGAATTGCGTGTACACCCGACGCTGGTCCCGGCCAAGCGCCTGATCGCCAACGTCGAGGGGGCAATGAACGCCGTCATGGTGCAGGGCGATGCCGTCGGCACGACGTTGTATTACGGCAAGGGGGCCGGTGCGGAGCCGACCGCGAGCGCCGTGGTCGCGGACCTGGTCGACGTCACCCGGCTGGCCACTGCCGACCCCGATCATCGCGTGCCGCATCTGGCATTCCAGCCCGACGCGATGGCCGACACACCGATCCTGCCGATCGAACAGGTCATCACCGCGTTCTACTTGCGCCTGGTCGTGGCCGACGAGGCTGGTGTGCTGTCGAAGATCACCACGATCCTCGCCGAGCACGACATCTCGATCGACGCGGTGCTGCAGCGCGAGTCCGCGGAAGGCGAGCGTCAGACCGACCTCATCATCCTGACGCACGACACGGTCGAAGGTCGCATGCGCAAGGCGCTCGCCGCGATGCAGTCGCTGCCCACCGTGCTGGCCCCGATCGTGGCGATCCGCAAGGAAGAGCTGGCGTAATGAGCCCATCCCCGAAGCGGCTTCGCCGCTCCCCCTCCAGGGGGCGCCGCCAGCGGCCTGGCGAAGCCAGATCCGTGGCGGCCGCTCGACACTAGATTGCGATGCGCTACATCAGTACTCGTGGCGACTCAACGCCCCGTACATTCTGC
>JAOUIM010000103.1 GCA_029884035.1 Aquincola sp.
CTATGTCGCCTTCGGCCGATTGCCGGACGGATGGGGCTGGCTGGGCATGGTCGTGATCGCCGCTTGCGGCGCGGCCAGTGCCTGGCTCAACCTGCGCGAGGCCGCGGCACGGCAGCGGCCGGTCACGGCGGTGGCAGCAGATACGGTGGCAGAGTGATGTCGGCCCCAAGCTTGCTCCGCTCGCCCACCCGGAGGTGCGCTCGAACCGACTGGGAGCGGCTCGCCCGGGGTGCGCGATGAGCCAGCTGTTCGAAGTCCACCCCGTCAATCCGCAGCCGCGGCTGCTCAAGCAGGCCGCGCAGATCCTGCACGCCGGCGGCATCGCCGCGATCCCGACCGATTCGAGCTATGCGCTGGTGTGCCACCTCGACGACAAGGCGGCGGTCGAGCGGATGCGCCGCATCCGCGGCGTCGACGACAAGCACCTCCTGACGCTGCTGTGCCGCGACCTGTCGGAACTCGCCAGCTATGCGCGCGTCGACAACCGCCAGTACCGCCTGCTCAAACTCGGAACGCCGGGCCCGTACACGTTCATCCTGCAGGCCACCAAGGAGGTTCCGCGGCGCGTGAGCCATCCGCAGCGGCGCACGATCGGCCTGCGCGTGCCCGACCACCGCGCCGCACAGGCACTGCTCGCCGAGTTCGGCCAGCCGCTGCTGGCCACGACGCTGATCGCACCGGGCGAGCGCGAGCCGATGAATGACGCGGAAGCGATCCGCGGGCGCTTCGAGTACCAAGTGCAGGCCGTGGTCGATGCCGGCGCGTGCCCGATGCAACCCACCACGGTGATCGACCTCAGCGAAGGCGATGAGCCCGTGGTGGTGCGCCGCGGCCAGGGGCCGCTCGAACGACTGGGCCTGCAAGCGCAAGCATCCGACGCTCAGGCGTGAGGCGCGCGAGGTGCGCGGTGTTCAGCCCTTGCCGGTGGTCGCCTCGAGCACGCGCGCGATGCGCTGCACGTCGAAGCCCACCTGCACCTGTCCGCGCACCAGCAACGTGGGTGTCGCGCGCGCAGGCGTCGCGTCGTGCAGTGCCTTGCATTGAGCGTCACGCTCGATGAAGCACTCGTCGAAGCGCACGCCGTGCCGCGTCATCCAGTGCCGCGCCGCCTCGCAGTAGGCGCAGGTTTCCGAGGAGATCATGCGGATGTCGCCCGGCTGCGCCAGCGCGGCGAGGCGTTCGCCCTGCCGCACTTCGGCACGGCCCGACCACCACTGGCTGGCCGCGCTGGCCACGAGCACCAGCACGAGCAGACCGGCGAGTGAGCCGCGCGAGACGCTGCTCATCGCGCCGCGGTGACCACGATCTCGACCTTCCATTCCGGCCGCGCGAGACGCGCCTGCACCGTGGCGCGCGGCGGCGTATGGCCGGGCACCACCCAGGCGTCCCACACCGTGTTCATGCCGGGGAAGTCGCCGATGTCGGCAAGGTAGATCAGCGTCATCAGGACCTTCGACTTGTCGCTGCCCACGCGCGCGAGCAGCGCATCGATCGCTGCCAGCACCTGGCGTGTCTGGCCGCCGATGTCCTGCGAGCCGTCGGCGGCCACCTGGCCGGCGAGGAATACGCGGTCGCCGTGCACGGCCATCTCGGACATGCGGGCGCCGACGTCGAAGCGTTCGATGGGGTTCATGAGGGTCTGGCCTTGTGGCCGAGTTTGGATTCGGTGCCGGCGATCAGCTTGCGGATGTTGCCCTCGTGGCGCCACACGAGCAGCAGGCTCATCACGAAGATCGCGAGCGCGAACATGTCCGCGTCCCAGATCAGCAGCTGGTAGAACGGCGCGAACGCCGCCGCGGCCAGCGACGCGAGCGAGGAGTAGCGGAAGAATGCCGCGATGATGACCCAGGTGGCCAGCGTCGCCAGCCCGAGCAAGGGGTTGAAGCCGAACAGCACGCCGGCCGCGGTGGCCACGCCCTTGCCGCCCTTGAAGTGGAAGAACACCGGCCAGAGGTGGCCGAGGAAGGCGGCCAGCCCGACCGCGGCGACGGTGCCGTCGCCCCACCAATGGTGGTGCTCCGCACCGATGAAGGCCAGCACGACCGGCACGTAGCCCTTGAGCGCGTCGAGCGCGAGCGTGATCACCGCCGCGACCCGGTTGCCGGTGCGCAGTACGTTGGTCGCGCCCGGATTGCCCGAACCGTAGCTGCGCGGGTCGGCCAGACCCATGGCACGGCTGACGATGACCGCGAACGAGAGCGATCCGATCAGGTAGGCCCCGACCACCGCGGCCAGTGAATACGCAATGCTCATGGGCTCAGTTTAAGGCGCAGTCCACCGGCGCGGCCGCCAGCGCGGCGGTCAGCACGGCCGGCTCGACGCCCACCAGAAAGCCGCGCCGCCCGCCGTTGATGTAGATGCGCGGCAGTTCGAGCACGGTGCGCTGCACGACCACCGGCACGCCTTCGCGCTTGAAGCCGAACGGCGAGGTGCCGCCGATCAGGTAGCCGCTGTGGCGCTGCGCCACCTCGGGCTTGCAGGGCTCGACGCTCTTGACACCGATCGCGCGCGCCAGGTTCTTGGTGCTGACCTCGCGGTCGCCGTGCATCAGCACCACGAGCGGCCGGGCGCGCTCGTCCTGCATCACGAGCGTCTTGACGACCGAGTGTTCGTCGACGCCCAGCTGGCGCGCCGACTCGGCAGTGCCGCCATGCTCGACATAGTCGTACGGGTGCTCGGTGAACGCCACGCCCTGCCGCTTCAACCATTGCGTGGCCTGCGTTTCGCTGATGTGCGGGGTCTTGCGCGCCATGGTGCAATGCTGCCATGACCGGGGTGTCTCTCGCCGAAGCCTGGGCGTGCCAGATTGCCTTCTGCGACGCTGGCGGCTCGCCGTTCACCGCGCGCGCGCTGGAAGCCGCCTGGGCCGATCGCGAGCGCGGCGGCGTGCTGTCCGCGCTGCTGCCGCGCTGGCCGGACAACGCCTGGGCCGATGCGGTACCGCTGCGCGTGGCCGGCGCGCTGCACGCGATCGCGCTGTCGGGCGCCGACGCCGAGCTCGCCGCGCTGTACCCGCCCGCACGCGACACCTTCGACGCCGAGCGCGGCCCCGCTGTGGTGGCGCGCGCGCTTGCCGAACATCGCGCGCTCGTCGCCGAATACGTCGCGCTCGCGCCGCAGACCAACGAGATCGGCCGCAGCGCGGTGCTGCTCGGCGGCTTCGCCGCGATCGCGCGCGAAACCGCCTTGCCGCTGGCCACGCTCGAGATCGGTGCGAGCGCGGGCCTGAACCAGTACTGGCACCGCTACCGCTACGAACTCGGTGCCGCGCGCTGGGGCGACACGGCCAGCGCGGTGGTGATCGCCAGCGACTGGCAGGGCACGACGCCGGAGCTGCCCACGCACATCGACGTGGCCTCCCACGCCGCGTGCGATCTTGCGCCGATCGACCTGGCTGCCCCGGGCGCCGCGTTGCGCCTGCTGTCGTATGTCTGGCCCGACCAGCATGAGCGCCTGGCGCGCCTGCGCGCGGCGATCGCGCTGGCACTCTCGCTCGGCGTAAACGTCGAAGCCGCCGACGCGCTCGACTGGGTGCGGCGCGAGCTCGCCATCGCGCGCCCGGGCCGCGCCACGGTGCTCTACCACTCCGTTATGTGGCAGTACCTGCCCGAGCCCATGCGCGAAGCGTTGCGCCAGGTCATCGCTGATGCCGGCGCGCGAGCAACGCGCGATGCGCCGCTGGCCTGGCTGGCGTTCGAGGTCGTCGGTGCCGACGCGCAATGCGAACTCGCGCTGACGCTGTGGCCCGGCGGCACGCGCCGCGTGCTGGCCACGGCGCACCCTCACGGGCGCTGGGTGCGATGGTTGCCATGATCCGACCCACGGCGCAAACGTCGCTCCTGCGTGACTGGCTGCGTGACCATCGTGGCGTCGACCTGGCCGACTTCGAGGCGCTGCGCCGCTGGTCGGTCGAGCATGTCGGCGAGTTCTGGCACGCGATGTGGGAGGTCTTCGACCTTCAGTCGCCCACGCCCTTTCGCGCAGTGCTGCCCGACGCCGCGATGCCCGGTACGCGCTGGTTCCCCGGCGCGCAACTGAACTACGCCGCGCAGGTGGCCCGCCGCGCGGCGGCGGCCGAGCGTGCGGGCGTGCCGGCGATCGTGTTCCGCAACGAGCGGCTGCAACGCGAAGGCCGCAACCTCGAGATCGGCTGGTCCGACCTGATCGACCAGGCCGGCGCTCTGGCGGCCACGCTGCGCGCGCTCGGCGTGCAGCGCGGCGACCGCGTCGCGGCCTACCTTCCCAACATCCCGCAGACGATCGTCGCCTTCCTGGCCTGCGCGTCGCTGGGCGCGGTCTGGAGCCTGACCGCACCCGACATGGGTGTGGCCACGGTGCGCGACCGTTTCCGCCAGATCGACCCCAAGGTGCTGATCGCCGGCAATGGCTCGATCTATGGCGGCAAGGTCACGGATCGGCGGGACACGGTGCGCGACCTGCTGGCGCAACTGCCCACCGTGCAGGCGCTGATCGTCGTGCCGACGCTCGAACAGGCCGGTGCCGGCGTGCATGCCTTCGACGCGCGGCCCTGGCCCGGCCGTGTGCTGGCCTGGGACGATGCGCTGGCCACGGCGCAGCGGGTCGCACCCGAAGCGGTGCCCTTCGACCATCCGCTGTGGATCGTCTACAGCAGCGGCACCACCGGACTGCCCAAGGCCATCGTGCATGGCCATGGCGGCGTGGTGATCGAGCAGCTCAAGCTGCTGCGCTTTCACCTCGACCTCGCGCCCAGCGTCCGGCAAGACGAGCGTTTCCACTGGTACAGCAGTGCCGGCTGGGTGATGTGGAACGTGCAGGCCGCGGGCCTGCTGCAGGGCACGACGATCTGCCTGTACGACGGCCACCCGGCCTGGCCCGAACCCGACACGCTGTGGCGCTTCGCCGAAGGCGTGCAGGCGACCTTCGTCGGCGCTGGCGCGGCCTACTACGCGAGCTGCCTCAAGGCGGGCATGTCGCCTCGGCGCACGACCGACGTGAGCCGCATCCGCGCGCTCGGCTCGACCGGCTCGCCGCTGTCGCCCGAGGCCTACCGCTGGGCCTGGGACGAGGTACGCGACGACGTCTGGTGGTGCGTCATCTCCGGCGGCACCGACATCGCGAGCGCCTTCCTCGCCGGCACGCCCGAGCTGCCCACCGTGCCGGGCGTGATGCAGGCGCGCTGCCTGGGTGCCGACGTGCGCGCCTGGAACGAGGCCGGCCAGGACGTGGTCGACGACGTGGGCGAGCTGGTTTGCGTGCAGCCGATGCCCTCGATGCCGCTCTTCTTCTGGGGCGATGCCGAGGGCCTGCGCTTGCGCGAGAGCTACTTCGACGTCTACCCCGGCGTCTGGCGCCACGGCGACTGGCTGCGCCTCACGCCCGATGGCGGCGCCGTCATCCACGGCCGCAGCGACGCCACGCTGAACCGCCACGGCCACCGGCTCGGCACGAGCGAGCTGTACAACGTCGTCGAGGCGCACCCGCTGGTGCTCGACAGCCTGGTGGTGGACATCGAAGTGCCAGGCCGACCGGGCTGGATGCCGCTGTTCGTCGTGCTGCGGCCCGGCGTGGTGCTCGACGCGGCGCTCGAGGCCGAACTGCGGCAGCGCATCCGCGAGGGCCTGTCGCCGCGCTTCGTGCCCGACGAGATCGTGCAGATCGCCGAAGTGCCGCGCACGCTGACCGGCAAGAAGCAGGAGCTGCCGGTCAAGAAGCTGATGCTCGGACGCGCGCTGGCCGAGGTGGTGAACCCCGACGCCTGCGCCAACCCGGCGGCGTTCGAGACCTTTGTGCGCTACGCGCAGCGCCGGCGCTGACGCGCGCTACTGCGCCGGGTCCCGGATCTCCCAGCGGATCCTGTCGATCGCGGCGAGCAGGTCCGGGGCGAGCGTGGTGCCCCAGGCATCGAGGCATTCGTCGAGTTGCGCAACGCTGGTCACGCCGACGATCGTGCTGGCCACGCGCCAGTTGCCGTAGCAGAACGCCAGCGCCATCTGTGTGGGCGTCAGTCCGTGAGTGCGCGCCAGCGCGTTGTAGCGTTTCGCGGCGGCGAGCGACTCGGCGCGGCCCCAGCGCTGGGTGCGAAAGCGCTCGAAGCGCGCGATGCGCCCGGGCTGTGCCGGATCGTCGAAGCCGCGCTCGTCGTACTTGCCCGTCAGTGCACCGAAGGCCAGCGGCGAATAGGCCAGCAGCTTGACGCCCAGGCGGTGCATCACCTCGTCCAGGCCGTTGTCGACCGCTCGGTTGGTCAGGCAGTACGGGTTCTGCACCGACACCACGCGCGGCAGGCCATGCTGCTCGGCCACGCGCACGAACTCCATCACGCCCCACGGCGTCTCGTTGGACAGGCCGATCGCGCGCACCTTGCCGGCCTGGACGAGCCGGCCCAACGCGTCGAGCTGGTCGTGCACCGGCGTCTGCGGCAGGTCCTTCGCAGGGTCGAAGTAGATCGAGCCGAACGGCATTGCATTGCGGTTGGGCCAGTGGATCTGGTACAGATCGATCACGTCGGTCTGCAGCCGCTCGAGGCTCTCGTTGCAAGCCTGCTGGATGTCCGCGGGCGTCACGTCGGGCTTGCCGCCGCGCACCCAGTCCATGCCGCGCGCCGGGCCGGTCACCTTGGTCGCGAGCACGACCTTCGATCTTGCGCCCGGCCGCGACGTGAACCAACGGCCAAGGATCGACTCGGTGCGGCTGTAGGTCTCGGCCATCGGCGGCACCGGATACATCTCGGCGGTGTCGATGAAGTTCACGCCACGCTCGAGCGCGCGGTCGAGGATCGCCTGTGATTCCTTCTCGTCCACCTGCTCGCCGAAGGTCATGGTGCCAAGGCAGATACGCGGCACCAGGAGGTCGCTCTGGCCGAGGCGGACGGTCTGCATTACAGGGCCTCCTTGTTCGAAGCGCGCAGTGTGCACTAGGATCGCCGACCATGATCCTGATCGTCGGCGCCACCGGAGTGCTGGGGCGCGCCACCGCGCGCAAGTTGCTCAACCAGGGCCATGCGGTGCGTGCGCTGGTGCGCGACCGGGCCCGGGCCGAGGACCTGCGAAAGGCGGGCGCCGAGATCGTGGTCGGCGACCTGACCGATCCGCCCTCGCTGTCGCGCGCATGCAAGGGGATGCAGCGCGTGTTCGCCTGCGCGCACTCGATGCTCGGACGTGGCGCCCAAAGCAGCGCACAAGTCGACCATGTGGGCCACAGTGCCCTGGTCGTCGCGGCACGCGAGGCCAACGTCGAACACTTCGTCTACACCTCGATGCTCGGCGCGCGCGAGGACCACCCGATCGACTTCGTCCGCACCAAGTTCGAGATCGAAGGCGTGGTCCGCGACAGCGGCATGGGCTTCACGATCCTGCGGCCATCGGCGTTCATGGAGCACCACGTCCACCGGTTCATCGGGCAGATGCTGCTCGACAAGGGCTTCGTCGTGCTGATCGGCCCGGCGACCAAGCCGCGCAACTTCGTCGCCGTGCGCGACGTGGCGCCGTTCGCGGTGGTTGCGCTCACCGAGGACGGCCTGAACGGCCGCACCGTCGAGATCGGTGGGCCCGACAACGTGAGCAACTCCGAGATCGCGCACATGTATGCGGTGCGCGCACGCAAGGGCCGCATCTTCCACCTGCCGCAGCCGGTGGCGCGCGCCGCGGCCGCGGCGATCCGGCCGCTGCACGAGGGCGTCGCACGCGTTCTCGACATCTCGATGCTCGACGAGCGGCAGATGCGCGAGACCTGGCAACCTTCCAAGCTGCTGGCGGAGTTTCCGCTGCGGCTCACGAGTGTCGATGCCTTCATCGACGAGCGCGTCGCGGAGTGGCGGCGCAGGCGGGGGACGGCGCGACGGACCTGAGCGCCGCTGGCCGGGTCCGACGCGCTCAGGCGTCGGCTTGCGCGAGCGCCTGCTCGAGGTCGGCGATCAGGTCATCGACATGCTCGAGCCCGACCGACAACCGCAGCAGATCGGGCGGCGCCGGCGTGCCGGCACCCTCGACGCTCGCGCGGTGCTCGATGAGGCTTTCCGTACCACCCAGCGACGTGGCCCGCTTCCACAGCTGCGTGTGCGCCGCGGTGGCGATCGCCGCGGCCTCGCCGCCGCGCACGCGGATCGACAGCATGCCGCCGAAGCCGCCTTGCATCTGGCGACGCGCGACCGCGTGCCCCGGGTCGCCGGGCAGCCCCGGATACAGCACCTGCGAGACATGCCGATGGCTCGCGGCGAGGTGCTCGGCGATCGACTGCGCCGACGCGCAGGCCGCGCGCACGCGCAGGGGCAGCGTGCGCAGGCCGCGCGTCAGCAGCCAGGCCTCGAACGAACCGAGCGTGCCGCCGATCTGCGAGCGCACCTTGCGCGCGCGCTGCCAGTACGCACTGTCCTCGCGCGCCACGAGCACGCCGGCGATAACGTCCGAGTGGCCGTTGAGGTACTTGGTCGCTGCGTGCATGACGATGTCGGCACCAAGCACGAGCGGCTGCGACAGGATCGGCGTGGCGACGGTGGAATCCACCGCCAGCAGCGCACCGGCGTCGTGGGCCAGCTGCGCACTGCGCGCGATATCGGTCACGGTCCACAAGGGGTTGGCGGGCGTCTCGACCCAGACGAGCCTGGTCTTGCCGGGGCGCAACGCCGAACGAAGCTCTTCGGACTGGCTCAGGTCGATGAACTCGACATCCAGCCCCCAGGTCGTCGCAAAGGTGAGCAACCAATGGCGCAGCGCCCAGTACATGACCTTCGGCGCGATCACGTGGTCGCCGGGCGCGAGCGCCTGGAACACGGCGGTGGCCGCCGCCATGCCCGAGGCGAACAACATCGCCTGGTGGCCGCGTTCCAGAGCGCAGATCACCGCCTCGGCCTGGTCGAATGCCGGGTTGTCGGCGCGCGCATAGACATGCCCCGAGCGGTACTGGTTGTCGGCGTCACGCAGGTAGGTGGTCGACAGGTGCAACGGCGGGATCACCGCACGGGTGGTCTCGTCGATCCAGCCCAGCGCCTGCGCGGCGATGGTGTCGGGGTGGGTATCGGGCTTCATGGCTTCGGCGCGCCGGCGCGCTCCTCTTCCTGCAAGCGCAGCACGCGGCGCTGGACCTTGCCGGTGGTCGTCATCGGCAGGGCTTCGATGAACTCGATCTCCTTCGGATACTCGTACGGCGCCAGGCGGCCGCGAACATGGCGCTGCAGCTGCTCGACCAGCGCCGCGTCCCCCACATGGCCCGGGGCGAGCACGACGTAGGCCTTGACGACCGCGCCGCGCTCGGCGTCGGGCTTGGGCACGACGGCGGCGTTGGCCACCGCCGGATGCTTGACGAGGCAGTTCTCGACCTCGCTCGGACCGATGCGGTAGCCCGCGGCCTTGAACATGTCGTCGCTGCGGCCCTGGTACCAGAGGTAGCCTGCGGCGTCCATCACTGCGGTGTCGCCGGTGCGGCACCAGCTGTCGTCGGGGTCGCCGGTGAACTTGGCGCGGGTCGCTTCGTCACGCTGCCAGTAGCCGAGGAAGAACACCGGGTCGGGATGGCCGTGGATGTCGCGCCGGTGCATCGCCACGTCGCCCGCTTCGCCGCGCGGCAGCTCGCGGCCGTCGTCGTCGATCACCGCGATGCGATGTCCCGGGTACGGCCGCCCCATGCTGCCGGGCCGTGCGGGCCAGCCGTCGTGCCAGCGACCATCGGCCCCGAGGAAGCGGCCGCAGTTGCCGACGATGTAGTTGATCTCGGTCTGGCCGAACATCTCGTTGACCGTGACGCCGAGCGCCGCGCGGCCGTAGGCGAACACCGCGTCGCCGACCATCTCGCCGGCACTCATGATCGCGGCAAGTTCGAGGCCCGGGAACCGCGCGCGGCCCTCGGGCACCGACTTCATCATCGCCTTGAGCGCGGTGGGAAACAGGAAGGTGTGGGTGACGCCATGCCGCAGCATCAGCTCGAACGCTCGCTCGGGCGCGAAGCGGCCATTGAAGCCGAGGATCGGGCGCCCGAAGCACAGCGTGGGAAGCAGCGCATCCATCAGCCCGCCGGTCCATGCCCAGTCCGCGGGGGACCAGAACATGCTGCGCACGTTCTGGCTCCCTTCGGGCGAATCGACGCCCCCCCTCCCCCCCTTCCCCAGGCAAGGGGGCTCGATGTGGGGGAACCAGTTCTGGCTGCAGACGAAGCCCGTCAGGTTTCCGATCAGCGCACGCTGCGGGATCAATGCGCCCTTGGGCGGTCCGGTCGTGCCGCTGGTGTAGATCAGGCAGGCCGG
>JAOUIM010000498.1 GCA_029884035.1 Aquincola sp.
CCGCCGAAGCCGAAATTGTTCTTGAGCGCGTAGTCGATCTTCATCGCACGCGCCTCGTTGGCGCAGTAGTCGAGATCGCACTGCGGATCCTGGTTGAAGATATTGATCGTCGGCGGTGAGACCTGGTGATGCAGCGCCAGCACGGTGAACACCGATTCAATGCCGCCTGCACCGCCGAGCAAGTGCCCCGTCATCGACTTGGTCGAATTCACGACGAGCCGCTCGGCCGCTTCGCCGAAAGCGAGTTTGATCGCATTGGTCTCGTTCACGTCGCCGAGCGGAGTCGACGTGCCGTGCGCGTTCACGTACTGAACCTGGGCCGCATTCACGCCGGCGTTGCGCAGCGCCGCCTTCATGGCACGCTTGGGACCGTCGACATTCGGCGCAGTCATGTGGAAGGCGTCCGCGCCCATTCCGAAACCGACGAGTTCAGCATACACCTTGGCCCCTCGTCTCTTTGCGTGTTCGTACTCCTCGAGCACGAGGACACCGGCGCCCTCGCCGAGGACGAAACCGTCGCGGTCCCTGTCCCACGGCCGCGACGCGGTTTGCGGATCGTCATTGCGCGTGGACAACGCACGCGCCGCGGCAAAGCCACCTACGCCCAGCGGCGAGACGGTCGATTCGGAGCCCCCCGCGACCATGACGTCGGCGTCGCCGTATTCGATCAGCCGCCCAGCTTCGCCGATGCAATGCAACCCAGTCGTGCAGGCCGTCGCGATCGCGAGATTCGGCCCCTGGAACCCGAAATGAATCGAGACGTGCCCGGAGATCATGTTGATGATCGACGCCGGGACGAAGAACGGCGAGATGCGGCGCGGGCCGCGCTCGCTGTAATCCTTTTGCGTGGCTTCGATCATCGGCAGCCCGCCGATGCCCGAACCCACGAGCACGCCGATTCGCTCGGCCTGCTCCTCGCTCAATGCGTCGCCGGTAGCCAGCCCCGCGTCGCGCACTGCCTGGATCGACGCCGCCATCCCGTAGTGGATGAAGGTGTCCATGTGGCGCGCTTCCTTGGCAGGGAAGTAGTCCTCGACATTGAACCCTTTGACCTCGCCTGCAAAGCGGCACGCGAACGCGGACGCGTCGAACTTGGTGACGTTGGCGATGCCCGAACGACCGGCGACGAGGTTGGCCCAGCCTTCGGCCACCGTGTTGCCCACTGGGCTGATCAGCCCGAGGCCCGTGACGACGACGCGACGGCGTGTCATGCGCGAGGCTGCACTCAGGCCTTCTGGTGCGCCTTGGCGTAGTCGATCGCGAGTTGGACCGTCGTGATCTTCTCGGCTTCTTCGTCGGGAATCTCGATGCTGAATTCGTCCTCCAGCGCCATCACCAGCTCGACCGTGTCCAGCGAGTCAGCGCCGAGGTCGGCGACGAAGGCCTTCTCGTTCGTGACGTCGGCCTCGGGAACACCCAACTGCTCGGCGATGATTTTCTTGACTCGTGCTTCGATATCGCTCATTGACTCCTCCAGCGGAGAGGGAAAACGCAAAACGGCCCGAATTCTACGCGGCGCGGCTCCAAAGCCTCGATTGCCACGCCCCGGTCGGGCCCATCCGGTCCTTCAGTTCATGAACATGCCGCCGTTCACGTGCAACTCGGTGCCCGTGATGTACGCCGCCTCGGGGGACGCGAGGAACGCCACCGCGTCGGCCACCTCCTTGGCCTCGCCCAGCCGACCGAGCGGGATCTGCGCCATCAAGGCATCTTTCTGCGCTTGCGGCAGACCGTCGGTCATGTCGGTGGCGATGAACCCAGGGGCGACGCAGTTGACCGTCACGCCGCGCGAGCCCAGCTCGCGCGCCAGAGCACGCGTCATGCCGGCCACGCCGGCCTTGGCCGCCGCGTAATTGGCCTGGCCCGGGTTGCCCGAGGCGCCCACCACCGACGTGATGTTGACGATGCGGCCGTAGCGCTGCTTCATCATCGTGCGCATGACCGCACGGCTGGCGCGGAACACCGCCTTGAGGTTGGTGTCCTGCACGGCGTCCCAGTCGTCGTCCTTCATGCGCATTGCCAGGCCGTCGCGCGTGATCCCGGCGTTGTTGACGAGGATGTGCAGCGCGCCATGCTTCTTGACAATCGCCTCCACCGCGGCTTCGAGCGCCGCGCCGTCGTTGACATTCAGCACGATGCCATCGCCGCGCAGCGGCGCGAGCGCATCGCGGATCGCGGCCGCGCCCGCTTCGCTCGTCGCGGTGCCAGTCACCTTGGCGCCGCGCTGCGCCAGCGCATGCGCGATGGCGCGGCCGATGCCGCGCGAGGCGCCGGTCACCAGGGCAATCTGGTCCTTCATGCCAGCAGCCCCTTGGCTTCGGCGAGCGTCGCCGGATCGAGCACCGGCGCGGCCACCGCCGCCGCATCGATCCGCTTGACGATGCCAGCCAGCACCTTGCCGGGGCCGCACTCGAGAAAGTGGGTCAGGCCGCGCGCGCGCAGCGCCTGCACCAGTTCCACCCATCGCACCGGCCCGAACGCCTGGCGATACAACGCGTCGCGAATCGCGGCCGGATCGCTGGGCTCGGCGACGTCGATGTTGTTGATCACGGGGATGCGCGGCGCAGCGAGCGGCACGTTGGCCAGCCGTTCGCGAAGCCGCTCG
>JAOUIM010000499.1 GCA_029884035.1 Aquincola sp.
GAAGTCCGCAGCGCTGCCGCCGACGACCGTGAGACCCTGGGCGTCGAGCGCAGCGCGCACGGCGCTGTCCTGGAGTGCGTCGTTCACGTCGGCGTTGACCCGTGCGATGACCGCGTCGGGCGTGCCTGCGGGCGCGACGATGCCGTTCCACGCCAGCGACTCGACGTTCGGATAGCCGGCAGCGGCCAGCGTCGGCAATTCCTTCAGCGAATCGGGCCGCTGGGCGCTGCTGACCGCCAGCAGGTGCACCTTGTTGTTGCGCACGTGCGGCAGCAGGGCCGGCGCGACCATGAAGGTGGCATCGGCCGTGCCCTGGGCGACGGCCATCGCCGCCGGCGGCGAGCCGTTGAATGGCACGTGCGTCGCACTGAGTCCGGCCTCGGCAAGGAACAGCTCCATCGTCAGATGCGCCGAACTGCCGTTGCCGAGCGACGAGTAGTTCATCTTGCCGCCTTGCGCCTTGGCCCACGCCACGAATTCGGCGACGGTCTTCGCGGGCACCTTGTCGGTGTTGACCGCCAGGACGTTGGGCTGCGAGGTCGTCATCACCACCGGGACCAGGTCCTTCGCCGGGTCATAAGGCATCTTGCGGTAGAGGAACGGCGCGAACGCGAGCGGGCCGTTGAAGGCGATCGCGAAGGTGTGGCCGTCGGTGGACTTGGCGGCGACGTCCACCCCCAGCGTGCCGCCGGCGCCAGGCTTGTTCTCGACCACCACGCTCTGGCCCCAGCGTGCGCCGAGCTTGTCGCTCATGGCACGCACGATCAGGTCGAGCGAGCTGCCCGCCGGCGCCGGCACGACGATCCTGACAGGCTTGCTCGGCCAGCCCGCGATCGAACCCGCCGGCGTGGCTTGTGCAAAGGTCAGCGGCGATGTCAGGGCGAGCAGCGTGGCGAGGGTCAGCGAGCGGCGGTTCATGGTGGGACGATCTCCTGCGGTCATCGCGCATCGTAGCCGTGCGCCTCATGTGCGACGATGCGGGCCATTGCCGATCTCCCCGGACTGGAAACATGCGGATCCTTCGCCTGATCGTCGTGCTCGCAGCACTGTGCGGCCTGGCCGCCGCCTATGTCTGGGTCGCCTCGCAGTGGAGTTATTCGAGCGGCGAACGTGCCGGGTGGGTGCAGAAGTTCAGCCACAAGGGTTGGATCTGCAAGACCTGGGAAGGGGAACTCGCGCTCGTGTCGTTGCCGGGCAGCTCGGTCGAGAAGTTCCTGTTCACGACCCACGACCAAGCCACCGCAAGGGCGATCCAGGACGCGATGGGCAAGCGTGTGACGCTGCACTACGAGGAGAAGGTGGGTCTGCCGACGAGCTGCTTCGGCGACACGCGGCACTTCGTGACCAGGGTGACGGTCAATCCCGACATCCCAATCGGCCCGGGCGTGTCGCTGCCCACTGGTCCGGCGGCATCGCCGCAGGCAGCACCCAGTGCGCCCGCCTCTGTGGCATCGCCGCAGGCCGCGCCCAGTTCGCCAGCCTCCGCGGCATCGATTTAGCCGATTCGCACTCAGCGTGCAGCTTGCCCAGGCAGGGCATCACGCGGTCGACCCGCATCGGGCGGACGTTCCAGGGTCTGTCGGGCTGGTTGCTGACCTGGCTCGGGGCCACGGCGGTGTCTCCGGGTCGAGCGCAGTGACGGCAGTCGGGCAGCGGCCTCGTGGGTCGGCGCCGCGCGGTCGTGCGGGGCGTGGCCGGCACTGAAGGCACCCGTGATCGCGCTGCGGGGCGGCGTCATGCCGGGTTTGCATGGGAGCCGCGCGCATCGCCCATGCCCGCCCCTAAACTGCGCTGATGCGTGCACTCGGTCTGGCATTCATCGGCGGCGGCAACATGGCCGGCGCGATCTTCGGCGGCTTGCTGCGTGGCGGCTGGCCGGCCGAGACAATCACCGTCGTCGAGCCCTCGGACGAACAGCGCGACCGGCTCGCCGCAGCGTCGCCCGGGCTGAGGCTGCTTGCCGCCGCCGATGCTTCGCTGGCCGCGGCCGACCTCGTGGTTTGGGCCGTCAAGCCGCAATCGTTTGTCGAGGCGGCCGCGCCGTGCACGCCGCATGTGCGCCGGGCCTTGCAGCTGTCGGTGATGGCGGGCATCCGCAGTGACGCAATCGCGAAGGCGGCCGGCACCGATCGCGTCGTGCGCGCGATGCCCAACACGCCCGCCCTGATCGGGCGCGGCATTGCCGGCCTGTTCGCGCGCGCCGGCGTGACAGGCAGCGACCGCGAAGACGTCGAGCGCGTGCTTGCACCCACGGGCAATCTGCTGTGGTTTCCCGCCGAGTCCGACCTCGACGCCGTGACCGCGCTGTCGGGTTCGGGGCCTGCCTACGCCTTCTACCTCATCGAGGCCATGGTCGATGCCGGCACGCGGATGGCCCTGGCACCGGACGCCGCGCGCAGGCTGGCGCAGGAGACGCTGGCCGGTGCGGCGCAGCTCGCGATGCAGTCCGACGATTCTCCCGCCGCGCTGCGCGAGCGCGTCACGTCCAAAGGGGGCACCACCCAAGCCGCGATCGGCGTGCTCGAAGCCGCCGGCGTCAAGGACGCGTTCGTGCGCGCGCTGCTCGCCGCGCGCGCGCGCGCCGAGGAACTCGGCCGCTGA